>JAFMBQ010000024.1 GCA_017858365.1 Algoriphagus sp.
CGTCATCTATATCCACCATCTTAACCTTGTTTAACAAATCATCGCCAAAGGTATGGGAAAATCCGTTGTTAAAAACCGCGAAGACCGATTTAGTATCTTTAAATAATGGTTCACTCTTATAAGTGGTTTTCAAATACATCGGAATTAAACTCGTCATCCAATCATTGCAATGCACGATATCCGGAGCCCAACCTAATTTTTTGACCGTTTCGATAACACCCTTACAGAAAAATATTGCACGCTCATCATTGTCCTCATAGAACTTCTTCTGCTTGTCATGGAATACATGCTTTCTGTGGAAATAGTCCTCATTATCGATAAAGTAAACCTGAAGCTTAGCATTAGGAATTGAAGCCACTTTGATAACCAAAGGTTTCTCTTCATCTCCAACTGCAATATTAATCCCAGATAATCTTACTACTTCATGTAATCTATTCTTCCGCTCGTTGATAAGGCCAAATCGAGGAACCAAAATTCTGATCTCCATTCCACGCTCTTGCATCGCTTGAGGTAACGCTCTAAGGAAGTTTGCAACTTGGGAAGTTTCTAGAAAAGGATTGATTTCACTTGCAACATAGAGGATTCGTAGTTTGGACATAATTATCGGATTTAATTATAGGGTGACAAATGATTGCACAAATGTAATAAAAAAAAGCCAAAAACTCTTGTTATTCTGAATATTAATATACTTTTGCCCCTATTTACCCATAGAATATCCCATCCTTTTGGTACATCTCACTACACAAGAAAACTGGAGCGAAATCTGGTTTCAGGCAATTCAAACAGCTAAAATCATTGGATTTGTTCCTACTATGGGCGCCTTGCATGAAGGCCATCTTCAATTAATCCGAGCCTCCAAATCATCCTGTGATCTCACGGTAGTTTCCATTTTTGTCAATCCTTCCCAATTCAACAATTCTGCTGACTTTGATGCCTATCCGACTACTTTAGCTAGTGATTTAGAGAAATTAAGACAAGAAAATGTCGATGTAGTATATACACCAAGCGTCGAGGAAATTTACCCCGAATCCCCCGAACTCCGCTTTTCCTTCGGAGCTCTGGAAACAAAACTTGAAGGAGCTTTCCGTCCAGGGCATTTCAATGGAGTAGGCTTGGTAGTTTCAAAACTGTTTAATATTATTCGCCCTCAGGTCGCTTTTTTCGGACAAAAGGATTTGCAACAAGTAGCCATTATTAAACGTCTGGTCAAAGATCTTTCCTTTCCAATAGACTTAGTAATTGTGCCAACAATGCGCGAGGCAGATGGACTGGCGATGAGCTCTCGAAACCTTCGACTTTCCCCGATGCACCGTGAAGCCTCACTCATCCTAATAAATTCGCTAAACAAAGCCAAAAAGGAACTTATTGCCGGAAAAGGATGGTTTGAAACCCAACAAGAAATAGTCTGCGATTTTGAAAAAAGTCAACTCGCAAAACTCGAGTATTTCGAGCTTATCGATCCAGCAAGCTTTGAGGTACAAACAGAGTTTAATCCGAGCGTACTAATATCCATCTGCGTGGCAGCCTATTTAGGGGAAATCAGATTGATCGATAACATTTCGATAAATTTCTAATTTTGCGGCAAAACTAAACCAATGCAAATCCAAGTATTAAAATCAAAAATCCACCGGGTAAAGATCACTCAGGCAGAACTTCATTATGTAGGCTCTATCACCATAGACCAAGATCTAATGGACGCCGCGAATTTGATCGAAAACGAGAAAGTGCAAGTCGTCAACGTGAATAATGGTGAACGACTGGAGACTTATGTAATCAAAGGCGAGCGAGGATCGGGGCAAGTATGTCTCAATGGTCCTGCCGCCAGAAAAGCCGCTGTTGGAGATATTGTAATAATAATTTCCTATGCCGGAATGGAACTGGAAGAGGCGAAGCAATACAAGCCTAAACTGATCTTTCCGGATGAGCAAAACCAATTAATCTGATGATTCAGAAAAACCTCAAGCAAATCATCCAGCTTACAATTTCTCTTGGAGTTGCAGGCTGGATATTTTGGTTTTTATATCGTGATATCGCATTTGACAGTCTTTTAGCACAAGTCAAATCCAGCAACTGGTTTTGGATTCTTACTTCATTAACCATAGCCCTTTGTGGATATTGGTTGAGATCTTGGCGCTGGAGCCTATTGATTCAAGAAAACGAGGGGCTTAAGGTTACTCCTAACCGATCCTATCATGCAGTAATGGTTGGCTACTTGGTAAATATGCTGGTGCCTCGGGCCGGGGAGGTTGCTCGATGTGGCGTATTGACCCGGACTAATGGCATATCTCTGGGTCATCTGTTCGGCACTGTGATCGTGGAGCGAAGTGTAGATTTGATTTTTTTGATTGGCACCATCTTTCTAGCTTTTTTTGTAGAAAATGAATTGTTTCTAAATCTTGCAAATCAACTGGTAGACTTAGAGTCATTAAGTGCTGGAATCCTTTCCAACCTTCCTATCGCGATTGGAGGATTACTACTATTCATCCTATTCATTTATCTGATTTCTCGAAGATTTAAGGACCACTCTTTGGTCAACAAAATCCAACATTTTTTTAGAGAAATAGGAGGAGGCCTTCGATCTGTAGGCAAGCTTAGGAATCCAGTCGGGTTTGCTGCCAGCTCAATTACCATCTGGATCATTTATTTCTTAACGATGTATACCGTTTCTTTGGGAATTCAGAGCACTGCCAATTTGTCTAGCAGCGAAGTACTACTGGTCATGGTAATGGGAAGTATTGGCATGATTGCTCCTGTACAAGGGGGAATTGGGACCTTTCATGCGCTTGTGGCTTTCATTTTGATACAGTTGGGAGTATCCGAAGAAGACGGAAAAATCTTTGCGGCGATTATCCATGGCACCCAAGTCCTCCTAGTAATTTTCGCAGGATTAATCAGCTGGATAATTCTGCTGAGAATTCCCGCTTGGAAAAAACCCACTGAGGTTTAACTTCGTTAAATTATCGTTAAATAAAATTAGATATGATCATAGTAATCTTTATAGTCTTTGCTGCAGCTGGCTTTTTGGTCAATGGGACCTTGAAAAGCAAGTTTAAAAAATATTCAGAGACGCCTCTGAAGGCCAACCTTTCCGGAGCAGAAATCGCCAAATTAATGTTGGCAGATAATAACATCACAGACGTTGAGGTTTTATCTGTGGAAGGTCAGTTGAGCGACCATTATAACCCACTGAATAAAACAGTAAATCTTAGCCCTGATGTGTATTACGGTAGAAATGCCTCTGCAGCAGCAGTAGCAGCTCACGAGTGCGGCCACGCCGTTCAACATGCAACTTCCTACACTTGGTTAAATTTGAGGTCTACACTCGTACCAATCCAAAACAGTGCTGGTAAAATCTTAAATTTCGTGTTAATCGCCTCACTTCTGGGAGGATTTGCCATGGGGATTGATTATGATATCGTTGGATACATTGTTGTCAGTGCCTACGGAGTTATAACCTTGTTTACCTTAGTGACGCTTCCAGTAGAATTTGATGCAAGTAACCGGGCGCTTGCTTGGGTTAAAACACGAAACATTGTAACGCCAGATGAATACGCAATGTCGAAAGACGCACTAAAATGGGCAGCCATGACATACGTAGTAGCAGCTTTAGCAGCTTTAGCCACGCTAGCTTATTATGTTTTTATGTTTTTTGGGGGTCGGGATTGATACAGATCAAATAAAAATTGGGAAAAGGGGCAGGTTTTGCCCCTTTTATTTTTTTGATATAACTTCCGATCAGATTCCAACCCAATTTATTAAGACATGCATTTCCAACTAACTGAAGAACATCTAGCAGTCCAAGATGCTGCAAGAGAATTTGCCAAAACAGAGCTTCTGCCCGGAGTAATCGAGCGGGACACTGAAGCTAAATTCCCCAAAGAGCAGGTTCAGAAGATGGGTGAACTCGGATTTTTGGGCATGATGGTGAAGCCGAAATACAATGGTGGCGGAATGGATACCATTTCTTACGTATTGGCGATGGAGGAACTTTCAAAAATTGATGCCTCAGCTTCAGTATGTATGTCTGTCAACAATTCTTTGGTATGCTGGGGCTTAGAGAAATATGGCTCCGAAGCTCAAAAAGAGAAGTATTTGAAACCCCTCGCAAGCGGTGAGGTTTTGGGCGCATTCTGCCTTTCTGAGCCAGAAGCTGGTTCTGACGCTACTTCTCAGCAGACTTCTGCTGAGCTTAGTGGGGATCATTATATCCTCAACGGTACAAAAAACTGGATCACCAACGGTTCCTCGGCAAGTATCTATCTGGTGATTGCACAAACAGATGCAAGTAAAGGCCACAAAGGAATCTCTGTCTTTATTCTAGAAGGAGGAGGGGAAGGATTTGTGGTTGGAAAAAAAGAAGATAAACTAGGGATTCGTGGCTCTGACACGCATTCATTGATGTTTACTGACGTCAAAGTACCCGTAGAAAACCGAATCGGAGAAGAAGGCTTTGGATTTACTTTTGCAATGGAAACCCTTAATGGAGGTAGAATCGGAATAGCTGCACAAGCTTTGGGGATTGCAGCGGGAGCTTATGAGTTGGCGCTGGCCTACTCCAAAGAGCGAAAAGCATTTGGGAAACCTATCAGCCAACATCAGGCGATTCAGTTTAAACTTGCAGACATGGCTACGACGATTGAAGCTGCCCGACTTTTGGTGTACAAAGCAGCTTGGCTGAAAGATCAAGGCGAAGACTATTCTCATGCCTCAGCAATGGCAAAATTATATGCGTCTCAAGTAGCAATGGATGTGACAATTGAAGCGATACAAGTACATGGTGGCTATGGCTATGTCAAAGAATACCACGTGGAGCGACTTATGAGAGACGCCAAAATCACCCAGATTTACGAGGGAACCTCTGAAATTCAGAAAATAGTGATATCTAGAGGTATCTTGAGGTAGTCACCCGTAATCAAAAAAAGGGTATAATTTCTATTAATTATATCCTTTTTTTATTTTTTTCAAACCCATTCCCGAAAAGTTATGTTTTTTAATTAGAAAAATTATATTTTTGAATTTACTCTTTCTCCAACTTATTCATGGAATATTACAACAAAGTCATTGAGTCGGTAAATGTTAGATTTATTCGAGGAAATAATTTTAGACTTGAAAAACCTTTCACAGTCAAAGATTACAAGGAAACTGATAACACGCTGATACTAATTCATCACGGTACTTTGAAGTTTGGCGAAGATCAAGAGCTACTCAATGAAGGCGAAGTCTTATTCCTTCCTGCTGATCGTAAAACAAAACTTACACTTGGAAATAGCCTAAAGAAGTCAGACTTATCCAATCAACAATTCAAAGAAAATAAGAAGAAATACCTCCAAAGCATTTCCTTCAAGGAAATCATAAATATAGAGGATGACTGTATTTCAATGGTCAGCTTTGACTCAAAAGTTTTCGATGTGGTCAACTTTTTCAATTCACTAGATATTCCCCCTTTTATCATTCGATTTAATGATCGTCTTTCCACTATAATCGAGGACTTGATGAAAGAGGTAGAGGTAAGTAATGTTGGAAAAGAGCGAATCCTTAAAAGTCAAACCGAAATTCTAGTAATAGAGCTGCTTCGCCATATTTTAAAAAATCGCCTATTCTTAGAGGAGCTTTCCACCAATGCTACCTATTTCAAGGACCCTCGACTTATCGATTTATTTAACTTTATCAAGGCCAACCTTGGAGGCGATCTTTCTAACAAAGTTTTGGCTCAAATCGCCAATGTATCCGAGGATTATGTGGGTCAATATTTCAAAATGCTTACCGGAATAAATCCCCAGGACTACATAGAATACCAGCGGATGGAAACTGCTGTGGAGTTACTTAGAACCTCGAAAAAATCAATTCGGGATATCGGCAAGGATGTGGGTTATAAAGATACCGCCTATTTCTGCCGAAGATTCAAAATGATGTATGGAGTGCCGGCAGGAAAGATGCGCCGAAGAGAGTCACTAATTAACGTGCAATGATCGATTCATTGTCGCTTTAAATGCCAAGGCCTCGACCAAAAAGTCGGGGTCTTTTTCTATACTATTCCCCAAAACCAGTAGGTCTGCTCCTGCTAGAAATGCATTTTTCAATTTAGGAATTGAGTCAATCCCTCCACCCACAATAATTGGATGCGCTACCACTTCGCGAACAGCTTGAATTACTTCAGGAGAAACGGGACTACTTGAACCGCTCCCTGCATCCAGGAAAAAAAATGTCATTCCCAAAAATTGCCCCGCCAAGGCTGTTGCCTTAGCTAGATTTGGCTTAGAATTCGGGATTGGAGTAGTTTGGCTGATGTACTGTACACTCGTGATTTCATGTTCATTAATAAGCAAATAACCTGTTGGAAGTACTTCCAGACCCATTTTTTGAATGATTGGAGCAGCCGAAACCTGATGACCGATCAGAAACTCAGGATTCCTTCCTGAAATAAGGGACAGGAATAAGATAGCATCTGCATGTTGGGTGAGCTGATAATGAGAGCCTGGGAAAATGACTACCGGAATTTCTCCGGCGAGTTCTTTTAAGACCAATACTACCTCATCAAAATTATTCCGATCAAATTGGCTCCCACCCACAAAAATTAAATCCAAATTACTTTGGCGAATCCACGAAAAATCAGCCCTGAGCTTATTGAAATCAGAGATTTTATCAGGATCTACTAGCCAAGCTACGCCCTTATTCCCTGAAGACTGGAGTGATCTCAGGAGTTTACTTACCTTCTTCTGGTGATTTATCATCTTCCGAAACAAGATTGAATAAGTTTGGAAAGTACTTTTCTTTAGCGAAAGCTAATCCTACCAATAATAATCGCTCACCCAGTGAAGGCCAAAAACTACTTTTGGAAGATGTGGTTAATTTTTTCTCCAAATTTTTACTCAATAAGCCTTCTCTTTCTAATACCTCAAGTGCGCGCTCGGTTTCTCGATTTTTCTTCTTTCGTGTGGCTTGAACTATTGCAAAAGTTAGTAAGCCTCCAGCAAGGACTAAACCTCCAACTTTGACCCAATCCTTCGAGTCTTCTTTGAAGAGTTGCAATTGCTTCAACAAAGTTTGTTCAAGTTCCTCCGACTTATCTTCAAGATTTTTATTCATTGTCCTTTTTTCTATTTCTTTTACTAAATACAAACCTTCTTAGTCCGATCTCCACACCCCGCTGCATCCGATCAGAATACCTAGCATAATAAACTGCTCCGAATAATATTAAATAAAGACCGCCGACGAGCAGGAATCCCATGTAAGGTGACTTCGTGTATTGGCTTAAGAAAAAGGCTAGCGAAAAACTAAAAAACAGAAGCACCAAAAGTCCTAAAGCAATCATGAAAGTCAAAAGGAGAATCCGAAATACGATCCCGATAAATTCCTCCTGTATCTCATTTTTCACCAATTCTATTTTGGTTTCTACAATTCCTTTAACTGTATTTAATATCTCTCCTAATTTTACCATACCAAGTTTTTACTTAAAAATAATACCCCAATATAACCTAATTGAGAAGATCAAAAAAATTAAGCTATCGGTAAAAGCTCTTCTTCTTGGTAGAATTTAAATCGTAATACCGATTCTAAAGCTAGCCTAATGGCCGTATTAATTGGATAATGCTGTGCAAGTGAGCTATCAATTTCTTCGATCATTTGATAGAATTTTGAAGCCATAGGAACTTGTAAATCTGAGTTAATTCGCTCTGAGGCTACTGTAAATTTTTGTTCTTTTTCTGTCTTCAGTATTTTACAGATAATCAAATCTTTTGCACCGTACTTGTTTTTCCGAGCAGACGCAGCAAAAAGCCGACAGATCAAACCTCGATACGCATAGTTGGTACAATAACCATTCTTACCATCACTACTATGTGCTCGATATACGATGCAGCTTTTACTTTCTTCCTCTGAATCCAAAAATGACAAGATCGTCTCAGAAAGCCCTTTATTGTAAAAATCAAAGGCTAATGGGAGAAATTCAAGTGGTGAAGCCGAGACTTCTGGATTTGCGCAGCATGCGCCGCATCCGGAAACACATCCCAACCCACTTTCAGAAGCAAATTGCTTCGACTCTTCCTCAAGTTGATCAAATAAAATTGATACAGCCTGAGACTTTTCAGCAAGGTTCATTGGATAGTAATTTGTGTAAAAATACACTGCATGATAGCCGTTTGATCCCAATCCCTGCTATTTTTTTTATATTGATTGCCAGTAGCTTAGGGTCTAAGCTTGGGAAATAATACGATTTTCCCCTCCAAAAGACTGCACAGATCGTTTTCTTTAAAACAAATTGAATTTTATGAGCACGGAAGAAGAAGAAGAAAAAGCCGAAGACAGAATCAGGAATGCATTCAAGGAGCGGGATTGGAATGAAATCAAAAGCACAGATTCATGGGCAATTTTTAAAATTATGTCAGAATTCGTCACGGGTTTTGAAAAGTTATCCAAAATAGGCCCTTGTGTTTCCATTTTTGGATCTGCCCGAACTCCAAGGGATCACGCTTACTACAAAATGGCTGAAGACATTGCTGCAAAACTAGTTCGACATGGCTATGGAGTAATCACAGGTGGTGGTCCAGGAATCATGGAAGCTGGAAATAAAGGAGCCTATTCCGAGGGTGGTAAATCGGTCGGATTAAATATAGAATTGCCTTTTGAGCAATTCAACAATATCTACATCGATCGAGACAAGTTGATGAGTTTCGATTATTTCTTTGTCAGAAAAGTCATGTTTATAAAATATTCCCAGGGCTTTGTAGTACTCCCCGGAGGGTTTGGTACTATGGATGAGTTTTTTGAGGCAGTGACACTCATCCAAACTAATAAAATCGGGAAATTTCCGATCGTCTTGGTAGGGAAAGCCTACTGGCAGGGACTTGTCGACTGGATCAAAAGCTCACTGCTTTCTCACCAATACATCAATGAAGAGGACCTTGATCTTTTTTGTGTGGTCGAAGATGCTACCGAAGCAGTAAAAGTGATCGATGAATTTTATAATAAATATTTACTGAGCCCAAATTTCTAATGCAAAAAACACATCTCGCTATTCTTTATTTTTTGACTTTTCTATGCCTTTCGCTGACAGGATATTTACTTTTTCAGCGCAGTGGAAGCGAGGAAACCATGCCTCAGACTGCGGAGCAAAGCCTATTCATAACCTCGAAAGGATCTTTTCGAGATTCGGTGAAGATTTTTAATCTACCAGACACTTTGAGTTTTGCCGGGGAATCTTTTCCTATAACTATTCCTGATGTGAGAGAGCGCTTAGAGCGCGAACTCTACGTCAATGCTTATTGGGAGTCGAATATGGTTTTGCTCATGAAGCGCTCCACTAAGTTCCTGCCCCAGATTGAGGAATGGCTTAGCGCAAATCAAATTCCTGAAGATTTTAAATATTTGGCGATTGCCGAATCAGGCCTGATGAATGTGGCCTCTCCAGCTGGTGCTCGAGGTTTTTGGCAGTTTATGGAATCTACTGCCAAAGAATATGGTCTGGAAGTCAACAATGATGTAGATGAGCGCTATCACCTCGAAAAATCCACTAAGGCAGCTGCTGGTTATTTAAAAAAAGCACATCAAAAATTCGGAGATTGGACAGCTGTAGCTGCCAGCTACAATATGGGACAGACTGGCTTCGCCAGAAGGCAAGAAGAGCAGTTGATTGCTAATTATTATGAGCTCTACCTCAACGATGAGACAAGCCGGTATCTCTTTAGAATCCTCGCTTTCAAGGTAATCTTCGAAAACCCATCTGAATTTGGATTTAATTTGCAGCCCGAAGATTACTATCAAAATCCTCCGCTTAGAACTATTGTGGTAAAAGAAGACATCAAAAACTTGGCGTCTTGGGCTAAAATGAAGAATAGCAGCTATAAAGAATTAAAGCAATACAATCCTTGGCTTCGAGACAAAGACCTGAATGTAAAGCGGGGACGTACTTATGAGCTGCTCTTGCCAGAATAAAGGATATCGAGCACAATAAATGCTGGAACAGGGCTAAGCGCTTAATGGAAACGGCAGTCAGTCAGAACATTTACTTAAAAGCTGGATCTATCCTGTCATTTTGAAAAGAGTAATCGCTAGCTCAAAAATTCCTATTTCTGTCAAATTTTCTCCTGCAATTCGGAACAAAGCCCCGCAGAATCAGCTTACAATCTTAGAATCTAGCTAGCCCATCCCTTTCTAATTTCGTACCTTCGCCGATTGTATTTGTCCACTGACTTATGAGTAATCCTATTTCTTCTCAAGAAGAATACATTGAGATATTTGGTGCTCGCGAGCACAATCTTAAAAATCTAGACCTTAAGATACCACGAAACAAGCTGGTAGTAATCACTGGATTAAGTGGTAGCGGTAAGAGTTCCTTGGCCTTTGACACTATCTATGCAGAGGGACAGCGCCGCTACATGGAGAGTTTTTCTGCTTATGCACGTTCTTTTTTGGGAGGTTTGGAGCGACCTGACGTGGACAAAATCAATGGACTTTCTCCAGTAATTGCCATTGAGCAAAAGACTACGTCCAAAAATCCTCGCTCAACAGTCGGCACGGTTACGGAAATCTATGATTTCATGCGACTGCTTTATGCTCGTGCAGGGGAAGCTTTTTCTTATTTGACAGGAAAAAGAATGGTACGTCAAACAGAAGATCAGATCGTGGAGCAGCTTTTTTCCAATTTCCTAAATGAGAAATTATACATCCTCGCTCCTGTTGTTAAAGGCCGAAAGGGTCATTACCGAGAACTTTTTGAGCAGATTCGAAAAATGGGGTTTTCCAAGGTCAGAGTCGATGGAGTGGTCATGGAAATGGCGCCCAAAATGCAAGTGGATCGATACAAAATCCATGATATTGAGATTGTCATTGATCGAATTGTAGCAGATGAATCAGACCGATTTCGAATTACTCAATCCTTAAAATCTGCCCTTCAGCATGGTAAAGGAATGCTGATGCTTCGAGATGAGAAAGGAGAAATCCACCATTTTTCTAAGTACCTGATGGATCCAGAAACTGGACTTTCCTATGAGGAGCCAGCTCCAAATAGCTTTTCCTTCAATAGTCCTTATGGTGCTTGCCCAGTTTGTAACGGCTTGGGGATTACCGAAGAGATTACGCAAGAAAGTATCATCCCAGACCCAAATTTGAGTATTACCCGGGGTGGAATAGCTCCACTGGGTGAATACCGCGACATCTGGATTTTCAAGAAAATTGAAGCAATTCTAAAGCATTACAAGTGCTCCATGAGCACACCTATCAAAAATCTTCCTCCAAATGTAGTGGACATCTTATTGAATGGAGATAAAGTAGAAGTGGCGGTTGACTCTGTCAAATATCCAGGTACCAAATGGCATACAACCTTTGAGGGAATCATCAATTTCCTTCAAAAATATCAAGAAGGCAGTTCGGACAAAATTCAAGATTGGGTGAGTGAATTCACCGTGACCCAAACCTGTACAGAATGCGAGGGATATCGCTTAAAAAAGGAAGCCCTCCATATCAAGCTTGACAATACCCACATCGGTCAGCTAGCGATGATGGATATTCGTGGACTTGGCGTATGGTTTGAAGATCTGGAAAGCAGACTTTCCGACAAGCAAAACATCATCGCCTCGGAGGTCTTGAAGGAAATCCGAAAAAGAATCGGCTTTCTACTAGACATCGGCTTGGATTACCTTTCACTGAATCGACCGCTTCGGACTTTGTCTGGAGGCGAGGCGCAGCGAATTCGATTGGCGACCCAGATCGGTACCCAGCTCGTTGGTGTCCTATATATTTTAGATGAACCCAGCATTGGCCTGCATCAGCGAGATAATGTGAAGTTGATCAAAGCCCTTCAAAGTCTTCGCGATTTGGGAAATTCGGTTTTGGTAGTCGAGCATGATAAAGATATGATGCTCGAATCTGACTACATCCTCGACATGGGGCCAGGCGCAGGCAGACATGGTGGACATATCGTAGCAGCAGGCACGCCAACTGAGATTTTGAGGTCTTCGGGAGCCACTGCCAGTTACCTCAGTGGAAAACTTGGACTCCCAGTTCCGAAAACTCGAAGAAAAACTAAGATTGGAGAGCTTTTCTTAAAAGGAGCAAGTGGAAATAATCTGAAGAATGTGGACTTACACCTGCCTTTGGGAACGTTGATCTGCATCACTGGAGTATCCGGATCAGGAAAGAGTACCTTGATCCATGAGACGCTATATCCCATCTTGAATCGAGAAATCTATCACTCCAAAAAAGAACCGATGCCTTATGAGCGCATCGATGGATTGAAAGAACTTGATAAAGTCATCGAAGTGGATCAATCTCCCATCGGGCGAACTCCAAGATCTAATCCAGCGACCTACACTGGTGTTTTCTCAGACATCCGAGCCTTATTTACCGACCTTCCTGAGTCAAAAATTAGAGGCTACAAACCTGGACGTTTTTCCTTTAATGTGAAAGGCGGTAGATGTGAGGACTGTGAAGGAGCAGGTATGAAACTGGTAGAGATGGATTTTCTTCCTGATGTCCATGTTCCCTGCGAAACCTGCAAAGGAAAACGCTACAATCGGGAAACTTTGGAAGTACGATTCAAAGGAAAATCGATTTCAGACGTACTAGATATGACGGTTGAGCAGGCGGTAGAGTTTTTCGAATTTCAGCCGAAAATTCTTCGTAAAATTAAGACATTGAACGAAGTTGGTTTGGGTTATATCACCCTGGGTCAGCATGCTACAACCCTTTCTGGTGGAGAGGCTCAGCGGGTGAAATTGGCCACCGAATTATCCAAAAAAGATACAGGCAAGACCTTTTACATTCTAGACGAGCCAACTACAGGTTTGCATTTCAAGGATATCGAGCTACTTATGCTCGTTGTTCAGGGATTGGTGGATAAAGGGAACACGGTACTGATCATTGAACATAACTTAGACATCATCAAGATGGCCGATTACATCGTGGATTTAGGACCAGAAGGCGGGAATAAAGGTGGGAATATCGTGGTCCAAGGAACCCCCGAACAAGTTGCAGAAAATAAAGAAAGCTACACAGGCAAATTTCTTAAGACTGAGTTAACCTCTTGATTTCAATCTAAATCAACTGATATCTCCTCTTATCAAATTATAAATCCTTGTCCATATGAGTTCATTACCTTTGAAATTAATGAATAAGGAACGGTTATATTGGTTTTTGCAGCTGTTAGGCTGGGGAGGCTTTGCTTTTGTAATCATTTTTCTGGCTTCGCTTTCAAGTGGCGTTTCAGCAGTGCAAGTCTTAGCTTTTATTGTCTTGGCGATATTTAACCTTATTTCAACTCATTTTTTAAGGTATTTAATTAAGGCTTTTAACTGGTTCACGCTAGGAATTCCTCGGCTCCTATTCCAATCCCTTTTAGCAATTTTGGCATTGAGTTTTGTCAATGTAGTCGCACAGGTACTGATCAATATCGTTTTTGGCACCCTGAATCCAGTTGAGGATTTTAGGGTTTTAGTGATCTTGGCCAATCTCTTTCAGGCATTTCTGTTCTATGTCATGTGGTTTTTGCTATACTTTTTATTCCACTTTCTAGACAATTACAATACTTCATTAAAGTACGAGGCTAAGATCAATGAGATCAGATTGAATCACTTGAAAAGTCAGCTTAACCCACATTTTATATTCAATGCACTGAACAGTGTTCGCGCACTGGTGGATGAAGACCCGGTCAAAGCCAAATCGGCGATCACCAGAATCTCCAATATGCTTCGATTTTCGCTGATGATGGATAAAAAACAAACCATCGATTTTGAAGAGGAACTAAATATTGTAAAAGATTATCTTGAGCTTGAGTCGATCCGATTTGAGGAGCGATTGGATGTAGATTATTTGATTGAAGATGAATCTTATAGCTACAAGATACCTCCTATGATGTTACAGACTATTGTCGAGAATGCGATAAAGCACGGCATCTCTAATCTGGTCAAAGGCGGAATAATCGAAATCAAGTGCCGAGAAGGTTTAGATGATGATTTGTATATTCAAGTCAAAAATAGTGGACATTTAGACCAAGCGCCTAGTCTTAAATCCAAAGGAGATGAAGGAAATGGACTGAGCAATACTGTACAACGATTGAAACTGATCTATGGAGATCGGGCTAGTTTCCGGATTTTCAATTCAGGAAATCAATTCGTGATCACAGAAATAAAGATTCCCAAACAAAGGGCTAACTTAGAAAGAACAAATTAACAGCATATGCGCGCAATTGTAATAGACGATGAAAGACTGGCTCGAAAGGAGCTAATCACCCTTTTAAACCAACTGGAAAGTGTAGAAGTAGTAGGCGAAGCGGTCAACGTGGATGATGCCAAAGATAAAATCGAACAGTTAAACCCTGATGTAATCTTCTTGGATATCCAGATGCCTGAGAAGACCGGTTTTGATCTGTTGGAGGAATTGGATAATGTCCCGCATGTAATCTTTACTACTGCCTACGACGAATATGCCCTCAAAGCTTTCCAAGTAAACGCCCTTGATTACTTACTCAAGCCAATCGAACCCAAACGACTGGAGGAAGCAATCACCAAACTTCAAAATAAAATAGACGGCACTCAAAAAACAGAAACTGAATCTTCAAATTTCAATTCCAAGAAATTGAATTTAGACGACCAGGTTTTTGTCAAAGACGGAGATCGCTGTTGGTTTGTGAAGCTGTCCAATGTCAGGCTGTTTGAATCAGACGGAAATTATATAAAGGTTTATTTTGATAATTTCAAACCTATGATTCATAAGTCTCTCAATGCATTAGATGAACGACTGGATGAAAAATCATTCTTCCGAGCCAGCCGAAAGCATATTATCAATCTAGGTTGGGTCGAGGGGATTGAGCCTTGGTTTAACGGAGGACTAGTTGTTACCCTTAGAGGTGGGGATAAAATCGAAGTAAGTAGAAGACAAGCAGCTCGATTTAAGGAAATGATGAGCCTTTAATCCTTTCATGCCCAAAAAAAAGCATTTGATTTGCGAAATAAAATTCTGAAATTAGAGGTGTGCTAAAATTTAAACCAGCTCAATTTTTAATAAACACCTCACAGTTCAGTAAAGTTACCTTATCATGAAAGAAGAGCGGATCCTAATCGTCGAAGATGATGTCAGTATCGCAGAAAATATTCAAGAGATTCTTGAGCTATTAGGCTACGTGAACATTGACATTGCAAATTCTGCAAATCAATGCATTAAAGTGGTTAAAAAGAATCGCCCGGATTTGATCTTCATGGACATCAAACTTAAAGGTGACAAAGATGGCATCGAGCTAGGCGAGATCGTCAAGCAGATGGTAGATGCGCCACTTGTATATGTAACCTCCTATTCAGATCCGACGATTATCGAGCGTGCAAAGCGTGTCAATCCTGCTGGATTTATTGTGAAGCCTTTCAATACAAATGATATACACGCAATCGTAGAAATTGTGCTGTACAATAAAAGAACTAAGCCAAGTACCGAAGTCACTACGGTGAAAAGCAATACTGATAGCTCATTCTTAGTCGATGATTCGGTTTTCATCAAAGCTGACAATGCATTTGAAAAAGTCCCGTACACCGACCTATATTATGTGGAAGCAAATGGAAACATGGTGACGATCTTTACCAAAAACCGAGATTACAGTATCCGAAAATCAATGAAGGAAATTGAGGAAATTCTTCCCTCCCAATTTTTCCTACGAGTCCAAAAATCCTTTATCGTCAACTTAAAGCATATCGAAAGCTTCAATACCAAGGAGATTTCTCTGACGGGAGGAGCAGTCATCCAAGTAGGTAGACAATATTACAATAGCTTCTTAGCCAAATTGAATACAATCACTGAAAGCTAAAAGAAAGAGGTGGATAAAATCCACCTCTTTTGCTTAATCAAACAATCAACCAAATAACCCTTACGAGTAATTTTAAGTCCATGGAAGGCAAAAATCACCTGCCTCATTGGACTTATTTTTTTGCTGGACCTCTTGATTCAAAGGTTGAAGCGAGGACATTTTACCGATTTCAGTAGTTGGTTTAGTATATTCAAATCGGGCAGTTTGCTTTGCGAGCTTGGTTTCTTGATTTGCCTTCAGGACAATGGTTAATGCCATCAATAAGCCCAATGCAGCACAAATATTTTTCTGAGTAAATAATGAAATAGACATGATTTCAAAAGTTGGTTTAGCGTTCTGTCCTACCTATTCCAAAAAGCGCCCCATTTTTTCATTTACCTGATTATCAGTATTTTAAAAATATTACAAAAAATTACCTGTACGATTTCGTACAAGATTTCCTCAGCTTCGAACAATCAACTCAGATTCAAAAGAGTAGCCTAAAAGTTATTTTTAGCAGATAAAAGCATCAAACTGAAGAAATTCAAAAACAAAAAAAGGCTTCTCTCGAAGCCCTTTTAAAAATGAGAAGATTAACTAAAGCAGCTCGTTCGCCAGATTCGCCAATTCCGATCGCTCCCCTTTTTCAAGTTTAATGTGCGCATAGAGCGGATGATCTTTGGCACGATCGATCAAATAGGAAAGTCCATTCGATTGTGAATCCAGGTATGGCGTATCGATCTGAAAGACGTCACCGGTAAAAATGATTTTCGTATTATCTCCAGCTCTGGAGATAATAGTTTTGATCTCATGAGGAGTGAGGTTCTGAGCCTCATCCACGATAAAGAAAATATTGGAAAGTGATCTTCCTCGGATATAAGCCAGCGGCTGGATCACTAACTTCTCCTGGTTGATCATTTCAGTAATTTTCTGAAATTCTTTATCCGTCTCTTTGAATTGATTCTGGATGAATTTCAGATTGTCCCAAAGTGGCTCCATGTAGGGATTGAGCTTGGACTTGATATCTCCTGGCAGGAAGCCGATATCTTTATTGCTCAGAGGCACGACTGGTCTCGCCAGGAAAATCTGCTTGTATTCTCTTCGCAATTCCAGCGCTCCGGCCAGTGCCAGCAAAGTTTTACCTGTGCCTGCTACCCCTTGAATCGATACAAGTTTTATATTCGGATCCATGATCGCATGCAAGGCAAAAGCCTGTTCCGCATTTTTTGGCTTGATGTTATAGGCCAATCGCTTATCCACCCGCTCCAGAATATTTTCTTGGGAGTTGTAAAAAGATAAGACGGAGTTTTTGTCCGAGCGAAGAATGTAAAAGGCGTTCCCCTTACGCCTTTTAAGGCCCAAAATCTCCTTAGCCTCTACAAAACCTTGATCATACAGCTTATTGATACTGGTGATATCTACATTATCCATCACATACTTGCCTGTATTCTCGAGCTCGTCAATATTTTTGATTTTTCCAGTCTCATAGTCTTCGGCATGAATCTCCAAAGACTTTGCTTTGAGCCTCAAGTTGATATCCTTACTGACCAAAATCACCTTCCGGTTTTTTTCAAATTGCTTGAGGTAAAGCGCCGCATTAAGAATCCGATGGTCATTTTTTTCTTCTCCAAAAATCTCATTGGCATTATACTGATTGTCCGGATTCATGAGTACGCGAAAGTTCCCCTTCATCTTCCCATCCAAAGGAGTCCAGTTATGAATCATATGATCCTGAGATAGCTTGTCCAGCAATCGGATGAACTCTCTGGCCTCAAAATTCTTGGTATCATTGCCTTTTTTGAACTGATCAAGTTCCTCCAGCACGGTGATCGGAATGACCACATCGTGTTCGGCAAAATTCATAATGGAGTTGTGTGCGTAGAGGATGACAGAAGTATCCAGCACAAAGATTTTCCGATCGTTTTCGGATTTGGCTCTAGGCATGCGCGACGTTTTGGATTGGTACTCTTTAATTCAAATTATAAAAATATAAGAGTTATTACACCTATTTGTATGATAATTTATGGTTAACAAATTGGTAAAAAATCTTAGAAACTTGACAATCAGTCAACTAAAAAAAGGAGAGTTTTAAGCTTTCCTTCTAATTTTTGAAGGACTTACTTCTATTCCAGCAAGGCCGTAATACCGACTTGTCCAGACTCTTTCTAAAGCTTTCCTCCGTGTTGATAACCAAGGCCAGAAAGCTAAACTCCCCAAGGGTTCCCGATATCGATTCGCTCATCGGGATAGGCTCCATGTGTTTCTTGCACGATCAGCGGCCCAGTACTCATCACTCGAAACTGATCAAACCAGACGTTTTCAGAAGTTTCATTGACTAGGTAAGTCTCGATGTAGCCATCCTTCTTTACGGCGATCTTCTCTACTAATTCCTCGTGTTTGTTTCGGGCTTTTTTAGACAATACCACCTTGCCTTGTTCATATAGTACCGAATCAGAGTCATATAAGGTATAGCCCATGTAAGCTTCGGGTGCAGGTTTCTGCTGTAACTCTCCGATCACTAAGGCGATCACATTGGCGATGGCAAGCTCATTTGGTGCTGCAGCCAGGTTTTGAACGTATTCTCCCAGATAAGGATGTTTCTTCAACCATTACCGGTTGGTTATCTGAAAATAAGCGACCAAAATAAAAGCTATCAATGAAATCAATAGTGAGACCAGGAGAATTATGAATTTCTTCTTTCTTTCAGGGTCTTCTGCACGGTTAATGAGCGAGACAAAATCGATTATATCAGATATATGACCATATAGAAGGTGGCTGTCTATTCCGTTTTTTACAAGGATTCCTTTCAACCTGTAAAATAAGATATTAACTATCAACGCTAAGCCTATTAAGGCAAAGATTGATATAATAGAAAAACCTTCCATTATGGCTGATCACAGTCAAAGTCTAACATCAATTCCCTGGTATTGCCATCCCTGATTAAAAAAAACTTGAGCTGACCCTTTGGTTTAAAAATAGAATCCCCTTCTTCTAGTTCAGCATGAATCCCACTCACTTCTAGGTGAAACATCAAGCTTTTTTTCAATTATCCAAAGCTTTCAAATTCCACCGTTTCTATGTTGTGATTTTCTTTATCACTGAAAGATTTAATGATAATTCCACTAATTTCTTCTTTAATTGCTTCATCCCTTGCTTCACATATCAGTTTATTTCGCCAATCTCCCGAATGGAGGTCTAACTTCCCTGTGAAAATTAATGTTACCAACACTAAAAAAATCACAACCCCAATTAAAATCTCGAATCTTCTTTTCATCATTTCCTTAAGACAAATCGTTTTAAATCAAATGTATAAGTGTAACTATAATTCCTGCTGTAACCTATTGGAGACCCAACTGAAATCCCAATTGTTGAGGACCTATAAGCATTCCCATAACGTCCTTTATCGCTATTACTACCTGATTGGAAGTCAAATTGCAACCCTGAGTAACTATCAGAAACTCCTAAACCTTCAACTGTACTGAATTGAAGTGGTTTATTTTTATTCGTTCCCTTGATAGTGCCTGCAAAAACTCCGATAGAACCATCAAGGCCAGCTGAAGGACCTGCTGATAAAATTATTCTCCACTCTCCATCATTTTGTCTTCTAACCACTCCTAAAGATAAATTTCCAAAAGGTGCTATAGTCACATTTACTCCTACAGTTTCCATAACTGTTGCATCTTTATGCATTTTACCACAATCAGGACAATTATTTCCACCCCCATTTGCTTGTCTTTTCTTCTCCTGAATAAAAGGCTGATCATCTACAACTGCTCTTGCACCGCTCTCATCAGATTCGGCAATCACCGTAGTAGATGCACTACTGCCAGCATCGGTATCTTTCTTGTTTCCAGCATAAGTACCGTTAAAGCTCATCGAACCTGTAGAGTTTCCGGAATCCTGAGTCGAATAACCATCCGAATACTCAAACATCCCCGTCGGATCGGTATATTTCATCGGGTTGTTAAAGCCATAGCGATACGGTGTCCAGTCCGGTGCTAGTTCCGCCATCGGATCCACCACAAACCACCTCCCGATCGCCGGATCATATAATCTCGCTCCATAATCATACAAGTTCACTCCAAGGTGGCCGTTTGCCTCCTTGCCGTTATAAAGATATGGATTCACTTTAATTCCGCCATATTGATAACCGAGACCTGATAGTTCTACTCCCCATGGATCATAATGAGTTTCTTGTACTATCAATG
>JAFMBQ010000369.1 GCA_017858365.1 Algoriphagus sp.
AAATCATCATCGAGGCTGATAAGACGATTGTCAATGTAGAAGGAACTGTCATGGCAGAAGGCTCTAATGTGCTTGATGTCATTGGTAGATCGCCGGGAATCTATGTGGATCAGGATGGAATCATCAATCTCAATGGCCGAGCTGGCGTAGTCGTCATGATTAATGATCGTCAAACGTACATGAGTGCAACGGACTTAGCCAATTTCCTACGAGCCATGCCTGCGGATAATATTAAGAGTCTGGAAGTCATCAATAATCCTTCAGCAAGATTTGATGCAGAAGGTTCGGCAGGAGTGATCAATATTATCTTAAAAAAGAATACGGTCGATGGGGTCTTCGGCAACGTCCAACTTGGCGGGCAGTTCAATGGGCTTTGGGCACCGATTGCCGGGGTAGCTTTGAATGTCAAAAAAGGAAAGTGGACAACTAATGCCAACCTAAACTTCAATGAATACGCAATCTACAATGATCTTGAAATCGACCGGAATTTCACGGTTCCGGAAGGAATCTCAAATTTTGGTCAAGAATCAAGAATTAAACAAAGAGATAAAAACTTGTTTTTCAGCGGAGCTGCGAATTATGAAATCAATACAAATCACAACTTGGGGTTGAATGTGCAAGCATCGAATTCCAATGATCTAAATACAAATAGATCCACCACAGAAATCACCAGCCCGATAATGGTGGAGAATAGCTACTTGGATTCCGATAACAATGCGACAGGACATAGCGATCGTATTTTTGCGAATCTACATTACGAGGGAAAACTTGATACGTTGGGTACGAAAATCACTTCGGATGTTGACTTTACCCGGATGAACTCAGACAGTGAAGCGCTTCTTTCTAACCTTTCTTGGACTGGACAAGATGAGCTAACTGGAATGCGTGATCGAATCTTGACACTGAATGATATGTATTACAATATTTTGACCGCCAAAGTGGATTTTGTTAAACCTCTAAAAAATGGAAGCACTTTCGAGACTGGTTTGAAAGGCTCTTGGGTAAAATCAGATAATAACCTTGATCTGAGCAGATCTAAAGAAGATGGCCCATTTACACCTGATCCGAGCAGTAATAAGTTTATCTACCATGAAAATGTGCTGGCCGCTTATGCTTCATACAAAGGTGAATTTTCAGAGAAAGTTTCTTTTCAAGCGGGCTTAAGAGGGGAATACTCAGATATTGAGGGGAACTCGGTAACCTTGGAGCAGGTGAATACCCAGAACTATTTCAATCTCTTCCCAAGCGCATTTATCCAGCACAAAGTGAGTGAAAACTACCAGATCGTGTATACTGCAAATCGTCGAATCACTCGACCGAATTATAGATTGCTGAATCCCTTTGTGTATTACATTGATCCATTGACTTCTGAGACAGGCAATCCAAATCTGAAGCCACAGTATTCGACAAATTTCGAAATGAACCATGTAGTGAAAGGGATGTATCAGTTCACGGTCGGATATTCAGAGACCGAGGATGCTTTTGTACAGGTCTTCATTCAAGATCAAGAAAACCGTACGACCACGACCTTTACGGATAATTTTGATAAGACTAGAAATGCCAATTTCCGAGCGATCGTACCGGTGCAAATCAAAGAATGGTGGGGAACATCCAATATGGTTCAGGTTAACTACAACCGTTTCAAATCCCAGATTGGTGATGATTTGCTAGATAATGCTCAAACCTCATTCATGGTCAGATCGCAACATAATTTCACCTTACCAAAAGGATTCAAACTTGAAGTAATGGGAATGTATCTTGGTCCACAAATTTGGGGACAGGGCTTCATCGAAGGTTTTGGTTGGGTGGATGCTGGAGTGACCAAGTCAATTATGAAAGACAAATTGACGATTGCGGTCAATGGGACGGATCTCTTCCGAACTCAACTTATTCGGGCCAATGTAGAATTTGCAGACATAGATACCTCTTTTAGGCAATATCGAAGTAACCAAGGAGTTCGATTTACCCTTCGGTATCGTTTTTCTAAAGGCGATAGCTTCCGGGTGAATAATAACTCTGGAAGTGATGAGGAAAGGAATCGACTGAATTAAATTTTGCTCTAAAAAACGAAAAGCCGAATGTCAATTCGGCTTTTTTTTTAACCCAATGGTCACTCTGGTTTCTCAAAGTAAATGGTAAATCTTGGTTAGGCCTTCGGAATAGATCTTTATCTCTGATGCGCAAGTTTAATTATGTCCCACTTCTTTCAAAGCTGCACTTGGCTTATCCTGACATTTCCCTTTGTGATTCCTGATTTATCAATGTCTTTTGATAGACAATATACTAGGATGCGAAGTGATACAAGAATATCAGCACTCCTGAGAAAGCGGGCTTTTTCTGACCTTTTATTTCCAGCTTGACTTGGACCTCGGCTTTGATCGTACCGCGTAGATCTGCCAGAGATTTGAGCTTTGCTACTAGGCGAACTTCACTATCCACTAAGACAGGATTAGCAAATCGAAGAGATTCAATGCCGTAATTGATCATCATTTTCAGATTTCGAACATCGACGATTTGCTCCCATAGGTAAGGAACAATACTTAATGTCAGGTATCCGTGAGCAATGGTATTTCCGAAAGCACCTTCAGCCTTTGCGCGCTCTGGATTGGTGTGAATCCATTGGTGGTCATGGGTGGCCACCGCAAAGCGATTAATTTGTTCTTGGGTGATCTTGAAATATTCTGAAGCTCCTAATTCCTGACCGTTGTATTGCTCAAATTCCGCAAAACTTCCTATGATAACTGGAGACATCTAAATGTTATTTGGTAAAAAACCAAAATAGGTAAGATTATTCGGGAATTACAAGCCAAAAAAGCATGAATGGGATCCAAATTTTTAGTCTCAAACTACAAAATAAAAAATGTGAGAATATATTCTACCCGGGATTTTAGTTTTTCAAATTTTTCGTTTAATTTTCTAGTCTAGACCAACGAATTGAAAATGAATTTGCTATCGATTGGGGTTACCCTATTTCTATTTTTTCATAGCCCGATTGACAGTCTTCCAATAGTAAATGAACTACCAGTCTATTCAGATCTGTATACAAACCAATGGATTAATCTTACAACCTCTTTCGAGGTTATTCATCAGGTTGAGCGAAAACTGATAATATATTCGTCAGAAGGACTAGCACATGCAAGGACCACACTTTTTTATGATAAGCTGAACCAAATAGAATCATTCGAACTGGAGGTAATTGATCCCGTGACCAAAAAAACGTTGGAAAAAGCAAAGCTTCGAGATATGGAGGATGCAGCAGTCTACTCCTATTCATCCATATTTGATGATGATCGAAGAAAATATTATGAGCTTAAAACCGTCAAATTTCCAATTGAGGTAACAATCAAGACAGTCACAAAATCCAAGTCTAATTTTTTTATACCTACTTGGATTCCGGTATCTAGAGCCAACCAAAAACTTCGGGAAGCTAGTCTAACGGTGGTCTACCCTGAGCATTTGGGAATTCGATACAAAGAATTGAATCTTTTGGGGACAAAAGAGGAGTTTCAATCCGGAGATGCAAGAGTGATTATTTGGAGAGAAAAGGATCTGCCAGTACAAGCCCCGGATTTTGATAATAAGCTCGATCATCGCATACTCTTAGCACCTGTCTCTTTTGCCCTGGAAAACTATGTAGGAAAGATGGATGATTGGTCCGGACTTGCTGCTTGGCAATATGAACTCAATAAGGGAAGGGGAGCTTTGCCACCAGATTTTGAATCAAAAGTAATCCAGATGGTAGCGCACACTGATGATCCCTACGAAAAGACAAAAATCTTGTATGACTACCTTCAAAAAAATTTCCGCTATGTAAGTATTCAATTAGGAATTGGAGGCTGGCAGACTATGACTGCCAAAGAGGTGATCAACTCTTCCTATGGTGATTGTAAGGGCTTAACAAACTTAATGAAGGCCATGCTTGAAGCAGTTGGAATCAACTCATTTCCAGCGCTGGTCCGAGCAGGTGTAGATGCTGAAGATATCGTTACCGATTTGCCTTCTCAGCAGTTTAATCATGTGATTCTACAAGTCGCAATTCCAAATTCTCTCAATCCGGTATGGTTAGAATGTACTTCTTCCTTGCTTCCTGCTGGTTATTTGGGAGATTTTACTAAAAACCGGCATGTGCTGGTCACGACACCAAATGGAGGATATTTGACCAAAACCCCGATGTATAACAATCCTGAATGGAATCGTATATCTGGGGTTTACGAATTCAAAATTGACCCTCAAGGAAACGCAGAACTTAGCTCGAAGGTCCAAATGGAAGGAAATATTGCCGAGAAAATGCTGAGTATAAAATCTGGCCTAGATACCCGCCAACAGCGCGACTATTTCAATCAGAACTCTCCGGTCTCAGGCTTGATCATTCAGAATTATTCCTTGGAAACAGATCGATTAGATTCTATGCCAAAGGCGGAGTTAAATTATGATGGAATCGTCCAGAAATTTATTCAAACGACTGCAAAGCGAGTTATCCTTAAGTCTTTTATCAAAAAAATCTCAGAAGATCAGCTTGCCAATAATTGTCTGTACCAAGTTGATGAATATTTGATAGAGCTGCCTGAGGTTTTCCAATCGGATGATTCGCTGGATGATTT
>JAFMBQ010000370.1 GCA_017858365.1 Algoriphagus sp.
ATTTTCATTGGAAGATTTACCCTCATGGTAGTTCCGAGACTCTCAGTACTTTCTGCTTCTATTGATCCCCCCATCAAATTCACCAAGCGCTGAACTATTGCCAAACCTAAACCAGTCCCTCCATACCTTCTGGAAATGGAGGTGTCGGCTTGATCAAATTCTTCAAAGACACGTTTCAGCACTTCTGGGCTCATACCTATTCCAGTGTCCATAATTTCCACAGTTAGGACATTTTCTCCCCAGCTCACCAGAACCAAAATTTTTCCCCTTGAAGTGAATTTGAATGAGTTACTCAAAAGATTGTTGAGAATTTGTTTAAGCCGCAACTGGTCGCCCAGTAAAAAATGTCCAGTTGACAAATCCATTTCCCACTCAAAATCGAGGTGTTTTTCCATTGCTTTCAATTCAAAGAAATTTTGAATTGAACCGAATAGCAAGAATGGATCAAAAGCGGTTTCTTCCAATTTCAATTTACCTGCCTCAAGTTTTGAAAAATCAAGAACCTCATCCACAATCTCCATCAAAGTATCCGATGCAAAACCAATCATGCGCAGGTGTGCTTGCTGCTGTTCACTAAGCTTAGATTTCTCCATGACCGCTCGGAACCCTTGAATGATATGCAGTGGATTTCTAATTTCGTGGCTCATATTAGCCAAAAACTCCTGCTTTGACCTAGCAAGTTCTTCAGATTTACGCTGTGAGGCCAACAGGTTTTCTTGATACCTTTTATTCAGTTTGATCTCCTTGAGAATGGAAGAAATCATCAAGGAAATCCCAAAAATCGCAAAAATGACAATTACGATCAGAAACAACGTAACATCATAGCTTAGCCCATAGGCAGATTGGTGTTGGGAGTTGGATTCACGCAAGGCACTTCGTTGTAGAATTCCAACTAGATTCTGAATTGTGCTGATGATTTCAACCTGCTTCAACGATAGATCAGCCTCCATGGTAGCAAGTGTTTGACGCTGAGAAGACTCTTCCAGGTAGATTCGCTTAATAACCTCCCGAATATTTAAAAGTATATTATCCAGCGTTTGGGGAGTACTTAGGTTAGAACTTCTACTATTTTGATTTTGCAGTTCACGGAGGTAAGTGATCAGTTTGTCCTCTTCTAAACCAGAATCCTCAATCTGTAAATCGGCGATCTGTAGGTCTTGTTTTGGAGCTCTATCCCTATTTGCTTCACCGATCAGGTAATCTTTAGGCTTAAACTTTTGAAGTGATTCTAACTCTTGATTGGATGCTCTCCGCCTAATTCCAAGGTCTACTTTCCGCAGTGCTTCCTGTGTGAAATTCCGATTTGCAAGATTTTTTTTCACCTCATACAAGTCGATATAACCACTTACCAAGGTGCCTAGATTTATTCTTATGTTTTCGATATTAATCTGTTCTAGAGAATCTGCAGCAAGTTCATTTAATCTATCCAGCTTAGCTTCCAAAGACAAAACCGTAGAATCTTGAATTCTGATATCTCCATCTTCTCCAGCTTGGCTGACCTGAGTTATTTGGATGATTTCACCTTGGAGCTCATTAAGTACCTTTAACTTTTGGTTTGGCTGAGCCAGCTCATCCATCGTAGCCAGCAAACGATCTAGGGTGTAGTAGGTCAGACCAACTATCCCTATCAAAAAGATTGCGGCAAAGAAAAAACCGAGTACGACTTTACTTGCAGTGTTCACTATGGGAGCTAATTTCTTCATTTTTCATCTGAACTAATCCCAAGAATTATTCCAGAAGTTTAGAACTTGAGCAAGGTATAGCCCTGAGGGACATACGTAGTAATCGTAGTCAATGCAGAATGGGCAATTTTGACACCCGGCCAAAGATCTTTCTTATCCAAGTTTCGAGCAACCATCGACTGCCCACAGACGAATATTTCGGCACCTGAAGCTTTGAGTGCTTCATAAACTTTCAAGTTCGGATTAGCTACTTTACTTCGATCTTGATGTTTTTCGTCAGTCAGAAGCGTGAATATCGCTCCACCATGGACTACCACTTTCACATGCAATCTTTCATTTGGCACTCCGGCTAATCCATGAAGATTCATCAATCGGGCAATATTATCCACCCATCGGCTGATCTCTTCAGGACTATCAGCTCCAGTAGACAGATCGACTATGATCTTGTATTCTAAGGAAGAATCCGGCTTCTCTACAGCATCTTTTATTTCATATATTCCTCCAAAACCTTTAACAATGGGAAATTGCGCGGTTTGAGCAAAACTAAAATGTGATGAAATCAATAAAATTAATAAAAGCCCCAGTGTGGATATAAGTTTCATGAATCGTTAATTTAGGATGAAAAAGTAGGAAAAAACTTCCGATCAAAACAGCCACTAATAAAAAAAGCCCTGAATAAATTCAGAGCTTTCAGTGCGCACGAGAAGATTCGAACTTCCACACTACTTAAAGCACCAGCCCCTCAAGCTGGCGTGTCTACCAATTTCACCACGTGCGCAGTTTATCGGTCTGCAAAAGTATCATTCGCGTTCAACTGATGCAAACCTGTTTGAAACCTTTTCTGGTTATTTTTAAGAATAAACCTTCTTTTCTGCTGAAAGTAAGGTATTGTAAAGCAAAGAGGCGATCGTCATCGGTCCTACACCACCAGGAACGGGCGTAATAGCCGAGGCTTTTTCTGCTACTTCGTCAAATTTCACATCCCCGATCAATCTAAATCCAGACTTCTTAGAAGCATCCTCCACACGATGAATACCTACATCGATCACTACAGCTCCCGGTTTCACCATATCCGCAGTAACGAATTCAGGCTTGCCAAGGGCAACGATTAAAATATCAGCTGTTCGAGCTATTTCTTCAAGGTTCTTGGTTCGGCTATGAGTCAAAGTTACTGTGGCATTTCCAGGGTAACCATTTCTAGCCATCAAGATACTCATCGGACTACCCACGATATGACTTCTACCAATCACTACACAATGTTTACCTGAAGTTTCTATTTCATAGCGCTTCAGCAATTCTATTATCCCATAAGGTGTTGCAGCCACGTAGGCTGGCCAATTCAACGCCATCCGACCGACATTGGCAGGCGTGAATCCATCAACATCCTTTTCTGGTCTGATCTTGCTGGTCACTTTCTCTACAGAAATATGTTTCGGAAGTGGAAGCTGCACAATCAAGCCATCGATATCAGGATTTTCATTGATCTCCTCTACCTTTCGAAGCAACTCCTCCTCCGTGACAGTCTCTTCCAGTCTAACCAAAGTAGACTCAAATCCTACATACTCGCAGGCCTTTACCTTAGCTCCCACGTAAGTCTGACTTGCGCCATCATATCCCACTAAAATCGCTGCTAGATGAGGTGTTTTACCACCCTCTGCTTTGATTTCCTCCACACGAGTTTTTATTTCTTCTTTGATTTGTGATGAAGTGAGTTTTCCGTCGATTATAGTTGGCATTCTAATTAGGTTTTAGGTTAGAAACTTCGAAATTCACTATTCGATGTTCTTCATTCATTATTTAAATATTATTTCTTTCAGCTGTCTCAACGCTTTTCACAAAAATTGAAATTAGCTCATTGCATTCCTTTAAAAGACTATTAGTGGCATTAGCATCAAGATGAAGCTGTGCTTTTTCAATAATTTTAATTGCAACACTACTTTCTCTCAACTCTTTTAATACAATTTTTATTTTATGAATAAAATCCCTTCGCGATTCTCCAGATTGAGCCTCTCCATAATTTAATGCTGGAGAAGTGCCGCTGCGGAGAAGTTGATTTGACATATGGTTTGCAGCTTTAGAGTTTACCATGGAATCAGTGAAAGCAATAATAGATGAAGCGAATTCGATTAATCGCGCTTCTAGATCGTATTTCCTTTCCATAGTACTCAGATTCAGTGTTGAATTCAATTACCTCATTATTAGAAATTAAAATTTACAAAGTTTGAATTGCCTATTGACGCCCACTTCATAATTCGGACTTCAGCATTCAACATTCGACATTAATTTTATCTGATTATCCGCAATGACGTCAGTGACCTCTTTTTCTTTACTTATCTGGCTGGAAGACCGATGACGTTCCGATAGCCATCGGAAGAAGTACCAGCAATGCTAGTGTTTACCATACACCAAGTCGCTTTTTACCTTTTACTGGTGCGATTGCGGATATCCATATAATTTTATAATGATGAGTCTTCAATGATCAATATTAAAGTATTCGAATTCCAACAAATTCTGGAAGTCCTTTTACAATTATTATGTAACAACGATGGTGCTTAAATGATAAATATCCAATGTTGAATAATGAATGATGAAGTTTTCTAATCTTGCAATCACTTCTTAATCCAGCTTCAACACAGCCATAAATGCCTCCTGGGGAACCTCGACGTTTCCGACTTGTCTCATTCGCTTCTTACCTTTTTTCTGCTTGTCGAGGAGTTTCCTTTTTCGGGAGATATCACCACCGTAACACTTTGCCAAAACATTTTTCCGCATCGCCTTTACAGTCTCACGGGCAATTATTTTCTGCCCAATCGCAGCTTGGATTGCAATCTCAAACATCTGACGAGGAACCAATTCTTTCAGTTTTTCACAGAGTCTTCTTCCCCAATCA
>JAFMBQ010000371.1 GCA_017858365.1 Algoriphagus sp.
AAGCCCTAAAAGTTCACTACTCATCAATCAGGGAAATGGTCAATTCAAAGATGAAACCTTAGCCCGATTTGGGCAAAATATCGATTTTGGAATGGTCAATTCCGCCCTTTGGACAAACCTAAGCGGCGATGATCAGCTCGAATTAGTCTTGACTGGGGATTGGCAAGGCATTCGGGTTTTTGAGCTGGGAGCTGAAAATACCTTTCAGGAAAAAGTAATTCTTGGGCTAGAAAAATCAGCTGGATGGATCGCAAGTTTACAAGCTGCTGATGTCAATGGAGACGGCCGAATGGATTTATTGACAGGGAATCTCGGTCTGAACTCAAAGCTGAAAGCAAGTGTCGCAAAACCGGTTTGGCTCTATCATGCAGATTTTGATGGAAATGGTCAGGCTGACCCACTCATCTTTCATTACATGGGAGAAAAACTGGTTCCATTTGGAACAAGAGATGATTTGATCAAACAAATACCCATTCTCAAACGGAAGCATAGCTCCTACGCTGACTATTCAAAAAGTAATCAACCTGCTGATCTTTTCTCAGCCGATATTTTGGCAAAAGCCACTAGGAAAGCTGCTGTTGAATTTCGATCTGGCGCCTATATTCAACAGGCTGACGATTCCTTTCTATTTTCCCCCTTTCCATTCTCTGGACAGCTAAGCCCTGTCCAAGACTTGGCCTGGGATGAATCCAGTAAGCGAATCTTCATCGTGGGTAATTTTAATGACTTCCGAGTAGATTTGGGAAAAAGTACAGCGAATGCATTTCAGATTTTCCAATATAAAGATGGGATTTGGGTGACTTCTAAAGTTGAAAACTCGATTCCAAATCAGGCTGAAATTCGTCACCTAAAACCAATTAAAGTAAAAGGAACCAACTACCAGATTGCTGTCCCCAATAATGGCGGGGTATTCTGGGTTAAACTTGATTAATATCATTTGAAGGTAAATTCAAATCGGCTAGCTTTGAACTCTAACCCTAACTGAATCAGCGGATTTTATGTCTTTACAACCTGATTTATTAAATTTGCATCACATATCACCTTTCCCACTATGCGTACTTTCAAATACTTGTTTCTATCTGGAATCATCCTGCTCAGCTTTTCTTGCCAAGAACCAATAGATTATTCCAACGCAATCACAGATGGTCATTACCTCAACCAAGCTCAGGATCGAGTCACTCAGGTAATCATTCATGACATTTTCTCACCACCGGTTGCAGCTCGGATTTATTCTTATTCCTCCATAGCAGCTTACGAAGTGGCAGCTGCGACAGATCCTGCTTATGCATCACTTTTGGGACAGTTAAGAGGTTCTGAAAAGAAAGTCTTTACCCCTTCAGAAAAGGTTTACCCTCCACTAGCTGCTTTAGCAGCCTATTACACCATGGGCACAGCTATGATTTTTTCAGAGGAAATGATGAATGAGCATCGGGATGCTGCGTATGCAGAATTAAAAAATAAAGGGATTCCGGATGATGTTTTCGAGGCTTCGATTGCCTTTGGACAAGAGATAGCCACAGCAATAAAAGAGTATTCTTCCAAGGATAACTACCATCAAAGCCGCTCTTTTCCAAAGTACACTGTCACTGGCGATCTAGGAACTTGGCAGCCAACGCCTCCGGCATATATGGAAGGAATCGAGCCGCATTGGAATAAGATCAGAACCTTTGTGTTGGATTCTGCAGCACAATTTAAGCCACTAGCCCCTCCCGCTTTCTCCACAACCGCTGGTACTCCTTTTTATGAATTGGCAAATGAGGTCTATAAAGCCGATTTGGATGCAAATGAAGAACAGCAGAATATTGCATTGTTTTGGGATTGCAATCCATACAAAGTGAATGTAAAAGGTCACGTCATGTTTGCTTCCAAGAAAATCACCCCTGGTGGACATTGGATGAGCATTGCCGCTATCGCTGCAAAAGCTGCAGGAAGAGACTGGAAAGGAACCGCAGAAGCATTTGCTTTGACAGGAATCTCCCTAAATGAGGCATTTATATCCTGTTGGGATGAGAAATATCGAAGCAAGCTGATCCGACCTGAAACCTACATCAATCAATACATTGACGAAGAGTGGGTTCCGCTTTTGCAAACACCTCCTTTTCCGGAGCATACATCTGGTCATTCTGTAGCCTCAGCAGCCTCAGCGTATACCTTAGGGCAAATTTTTGGAGATCAGTTTCATCTCGTTGATAGTTCTGAAGTTGCTTACGGCCTCCCCGTTCGGGAATTTGATTCCTTCAGTGGAGCCGCCAAGGAAGCGGCAATAAGCCGCTTTTATGGAGGAATCCATTACATGCCAGCTATTGAAGACGGCTTGACGCAGGGCATCCAGATCGGAGAATTTATCTGGACCAGAATCAGTACAAAGCCCGAAAAGCTTGCCAGCAAAGATTAAATACAAAGCAGTCAGAAATGGCTGCTTTCTTTATTTCGACTCAGAAAAACTTATTTTTCGGTTAGCAAATAGCCCTTTTGCAAGATAAATGTTTTGATTAGGTTCAATATTGAGTACCTTCTTTACTCCCCTTTTTGAATCGGGCTTTTCCCAATTCATATTTTTCATGTAGTAAAAAAATTATGTCAAAAACGATTATCGTTTCCAATCGCCTTCCTATAAGTCTTCGACACAGAAAAGGAAAATTTGAATTTAAACCCAGCGCAGGAGGCCTAGCTACAGGCTTGGGATCTATCTATAAAGAGGGAGAAAACATCTGGATAGGTTGGCCGGGAAACACCGTAGAAGACCCAGAGCAGCGTGCTGAAATCATGTTAGAACTCCATGCCCTCAAAATGGCTCCAGTATTTCTAACCAAAGAAGATGTTGAGGAATTTTACGAGGGATTTTCCAATGAAACCCTGTGGCCCGCTTTCCATTACTTCACCCAATACATGGTTTATAATCCTGCTCATTGGGAGGCCTATGTACGGGTAAATGAAAAGTTTTGCGAAGCAATCCTAAAGAGAGCCGGTCCAGAAGATACGATTTGGGTACATGATTACCAGTTGCTTTTACTACCTAAAATGCTCCGTGAAAAATTGCCCAATGCCACCATTGCATTTTTTCAGCATATCCCATTTCCTTCCTACGAGATCATCCGAATGATCCCTTGGCGAAAGCAGTTGCTCGAAGGCATGGTTGGCGCAGATTTGATCGGATTCCATACGTATGATGACATGCGTCACTTCCTTAGTGCTGTGGGCAGAATTACTGGTCTTTCCTCGGAAAGTGGCTATATCCAAGCAGAAAATCGAATCATCAATGTCGATTCCTTCCCTATGGGAATCGACTATGACAAGTTTGCCAATCAGGCAAAAAGCAGAAAAACACAAGGCATTGTCCGTGAATTCAGAAAGCAAGTTGAAGATCAAAAACTGATCATTACCATTGATCGACTCGACTACTCGAAAGGTATTCCTCAGCGGATTCATGCTTTCGCACAACTTCTTAAAGAGCACAAAGAGTTACATGGCAAAGTCGCTATGATCATGATTGTGGTACCAAGTCGTGACAAAGTACAGTCGTACAAAGAGCTCAAAGAGGAAATCGACTTGCTAGTCGGAAGGATCAATTCGGAGTATTCCACTTTGACTTGGGTCCCAGTGCACTATTTCTATCGAAGTTTTCCTTTTGAGGAGCTCAGTGCGTTCTATAGCATGTCCGATATCGCATTGGTTACCCCATTACGTGATGGGATGAACTTGGTCTGCAAGGAATTTGTAGCCAGTAAAACCGACCAAACCGGAGTGCTGATCCTATCTGAAATGGCTGGAGCATCCAAAGAACTTCAGGATGCCGTGCTCGTCAATCCAAACGACAGACAGGGTGTCATTGATGCAATTTATAATTCGCTAAGTATGAAACCTGCAGAGCAAAAAGCTCGAATGATCAGCATGCAGGAAAGCCTCAAGAAATATGATGTCTTCCAATGGGTGAAGGTTTTCATGGATCGACTCGACCATGTCAAACGCAAGCAAGAAGAGCTTACTTCAAAGGATGTAGACGCTAAGGTCATGGCGGAGATTGAATCAGCTTTCAAAAAAGCAAAAAATCCAGTGTTATTCTTGGATTATGATGGGACTCTGACTGGTTTTGTCACCAATCCTCAAGATGCTGTACCCGATGCGGAGCTGAAGGGTATCATCAAAGACTTGAGCCCACTTGCACAAGTGGTCATCATTTCTGGAAGAGACAAGGATACGTTGGGCACTTGGTTTAAAGACCAAAAAGTCGATCTCATCGCCGAACACGGTGTCTGGGTGAAGCGGAAGAATGAGAAAGGAGACTGGAAACTTTACGCTGAGATCGAGGACGGATGGAAAGAAGATATCCGTAAAATCATGGAATATTATGTGCTCCGAACTCCCGGCGCATTTATCGAAGAAAAGCATCATTCGCTCGTATGGCATTATCGAAAGGTAGAAAGCGGCTTGGGCGATCTCCGAATGCGGGAACTCTTCAGTCACCTGAAATACATGGCCAGAGGACATAATCTCCAGGTTTTGGAAGGAAATATGGTCCTGGAAATCAAACGTCCAGACATCAATAAAGGAAGAGCTGCCACGGCCAT
>JAFMBQ010000025.1 GCA_017858365.1 Algoriphagus sp.
TGCGTCTCTCCGCTGACTTTGGCAGATGCTGCACACTTCAGCATCCGAAATATTATGACAGGTTTTACAATATTGAATCTCAGAACGCATTCGAGTCAATGCCAAAGTCAATGCTTCGGTGTTGACTTCATTTTGTTTGAGAAGATGTAATGCGAGTCTCAATGCAGTTTTTTTACCTATCCCAGGAAGTCTGGAGATTTCAGTCACTGCATCTTCGATCAGTTTGGAGGGGAAATTCAATTCAGGAGTTTTTTATACGATTGCGGCTTGAATACCTGCGTCCAAGATAGCTTCACAAAGAGGCTTCAACTCTTCATAACCACCTTTCTTGACCGCACATTTTCCTTTGAAGTGAATTATTAGTGTGCATTGTTCCGCCTGTTCTACGGAATGCTTGCAAATTTTGACTAAAATATTGGCCACATGATCAAAGGTGTTGACTTCGTCATTATAAACAACCAGATCGTAAGCATCTAAGTCCACTAACTCCTCTACCAAGACTTCTTCTAATTCGACCATAGGATTTGTATTACTCAACTGATTCATTTTGCAAAATTAAGAATATTAGACAACTTAGCGAACCCTCAGCGAACCATTTATGAATCCACAGTTAGTTCTAGTAGTAATCTCCTGCTATTTTTTATTGCTTTTTCTAATCTCATGGTTCACCTCCCGCAATATTTCTGAGGATACATTCTTCACCGGTGATCGGCAATCCCCTTGGTTTTTGGTTGCATTTGGGATGATAGGCGCTTCTCTTTCAGGGGTTACTTTTATTTCTGTTCCAGGCGAAGTAGGTAATTCTAACTTCTTTTACTTCCAAGTTGTTTTGGGCTATACTTTAGGCTACTTCACCATTTCTAAAGTTTTACTACCACTCTATTACCGCTTAAACCTAGTATCAATCTATTCTTACCTCGAAGATCGATTTGGTTTTTGGTCCTATAAGACTGGTGCCTTTTTCTTTATTCTCTCCAGAACATTGGGTTCTTCGCTCCGGGTGTTTCTGGTCGCCTCAGTATTACAGTTGATTCTGTTTGATTCTTTGGGGATTCCATTTTGGGTTTCGGTTTTGATTACCGTTGGGCTGATTTGGCTATATACGCACCGTGGAGGAATTAAGACCGTGGTTTGGACAGATACACTTCAGACGTTCTTTATGCTCGCCGCTGTGGTGGTTTGCATTGTTTTGATTGGAAATGAACTGAAATTTGATGGGGTAAAGGATTATTTCACAGTAGTTTCTAGTGATCCGAGATCAAAAATTTTCAACTGGGATTGGAAGGCAGGCACGAATTTTTTCAAGCAGTTTATTTCAGGTGCATTTATCACTATTGTGATGACAGGTTTGGATCAGGATATGATGCAAAAAAACTTGACTTGCAGAAATATCGGAGATGCTCAGAAGAACATGTTTTGGTTTACCATCATTTTGGTTTTCGTTAATTTACTTTTTCTATCGCTTGGAGTGATGCTTTATCTTTATGCGGAGACAAATGGGATTTCACTTCCTACCAGAACAGATGAGCTATTCCCCATGTTGGTCACGCAGCATTTTTCCGCTTTTGCAGGAATTGTATTTGTTTTGGGAATAACCGCAGCTGCGTATTCTAGTGCAGATTCAACGCTCACTGCCCTCACCACTTCCTTTTGTATTGATTTCCTAGAATTAGAACGAAAATACCCTAAAGAAAAGCGTGTAACTATTCGGAAAAAAGTCCATTTGGCATTCACCTTTATCATGTTCATAGCTATCATGATGTTTTACTGGATAAATGATCAAAGTGTTATTAATTCAGTCTTTATCATCGCTGGATTCACCTATGGGCCACTTTTAGGGTTGTATTCCTTTGGACTATTCACCAAGTGGCAAGTCAATGACAAATGGGTACCATACATCGCAGTCGCAGCTCCGATTTTGGCTTACCTCATCAGTTTCAATTCGGAGACTTGGCTCTGGGGATACAAATTCGGTTTCGAAGTATTAATTCTGAATGGGCTCCTGATGTTTATCGGATTGTTTTTAGTTCGTAAAAAGTGATCAGATTGCTAATTCGATTTCTGGATTCCAGAAGTGTTTTTCAAAATCCTGAATCTGATCATTTACCACTTTTACGCCTTCATTTTCTAGTAATTCTTGCATTTCAGTAGGGGTGGAGAAATGATTTTTCCCAGTTAATTGCCCTATTCGATTAACGACCCGATGTGCTGGCACATCCGCCATGGTATGGGCTGCATTCATGGCGTAGCCAACCATTCGAGCCCCACTTTTCAAGCCAAGATAATGTGCAATAGTCCCGTAGCTGGTTACTCTTCCTTTTGGAATCAACCGAACTACCTGATAGACTAAATCAAAATAATTAGGCTTTTCTTCTTTCATGTGACCAGTTGATTATTGCTTGATTTATCGCATTCTTAGCATTTTTCTCGATTTCCTTTTCTCCTGTTTTGATTGGAAATTGAAATCGAACGACCAGACTTTCTGGTTTTCGTTCTAATACGTTCAATTGAGCTCCGTCTACAAAAATGCGATCTTCAAAAGGGATCAATTCCTTTGAAAGACAGCTTTCTAATTCTTCGAGTTGAACGTTGGAATGAAAGGGTATTTCCGAATCGATAATCACCTGATGAGAATTGTTTTTAGAATAATTGACTACTTCAGAGCTAAAGATCAAGTTGTTTGGGACTAAAATAATCTCTCCAGTTTCTCCTTTTAAGACCAAATTCACCAAAGTGATGTCACGAATAAATCCGGTATTCTTTCCCACAGCGATTTTATCGCCGATTTCCAACTGCTCAGAAAACATGATAATTAAGCCATTGACAATATTTGTAATGTATTCTTTTGTCAAAAGTGCGATCGCAGCAGCAACGATGGTGATACTGGTGAGGAATTCTAAAGGCTTGATATTGAACAGCAGCATTACAGAAATCAGCAGAATGTTCACATTCAGGATCGAGCTGATTCGACCAATTCCGATCACAAAATTTGGTTGAACCTTGTGGTCATCTGTTTTTTGAAGATAAAATTTCAAAATAGCTATCCTTCCAAGTGAAATAATCAGGTTGCCACTCAGTAAAAAGATCAAAGATCGAAGAGTAGCTTGGATCAAAACATTGTCTGAGATGTAATTGGTAAAGAAAGAATTTCCCTCATATAAATACTCCAATGCAATGAGTAGGACAAGTTTTATCACGAAGTTTCGCCTTCGTACATTTTCCTTATTCTTTATAATCGATTTGAGTTGATTCATGCCTTTTTGAAAAATTAAGCCTAATTTGAGAATTAATAGGACAAAAATATTAATTAGAATGGGTAGAAATATAATTGTGACCGGAGCGGCAGGAAATCTTGGGACTGCAGTAGTGGAAAAGTTTAAGCGAGAAGGGTATCATATTATTGCCTTGGTGCAGCCCGATAAAGATGAAGAAGTAGAAGAGGCAGATGACATCTATGAAGTAGATGTGACTGACGAAAAAGCAGTTGCGGAATTTGTCAGAGAATACACCCTGCAATATGGAGAATTGGATGCTTTGGCGATGATCGTTGGAGGTTTTGCTATGGGAGGTATTACTGACACGTCTCAAAATGATTTGGACCATCAGTTGAAATTAAATTTTTTTAGTGCTTTTCATTTGGTTAAGGGATTTCTCCCAACAATGAAAAATCAGAAAAAAGGAACCTTACTTTTTGTAGGAGCGAGGCCTGCACTGGAGGCGGATGGTGCAGTTGGTAAAGTAGCTTATTCCCTTAGTAAGAAACTTATCTTTGATTTTGTCGAAATTCTTGGTGAAGAAACCAAAGAAACTTCGATTCGATCTCATATTTTTGTTCCGAGTATTATTGACACACCAACTAATAGAGAATCAATGCCCGATGCAGATTTCACTAAATGGGTAGCTCCAAAGGATATTGCAGAAGCGATGCATTTCGCCGTCAATACTACTTCACTTCAGAATACAATCTTTAAATTATACGGAGAAGTTTAAATCTAATTCGATGTTTAAAATCCAACTAATTGCGATTCTAGCTTTGTTTTTTCTGCCCTTTGGGTTGAAAGCTCAGTCTGATGAGGCTCAAGTTAAAGTCATTATTGAACAGCTCTTTGATGGAGTGCGAGCAAAAAATACGGAGATGATTGCAGCCTCATTTTCATCGGATGCCATTATGCAGACCATAGCCCCTGTGGAATCAGGATTTCAGGTGAATAATGGTTCGGTTTCTGATTTTGTCAATCGAATAGGAGGAACCCCCATAGAAACAAATCTGGATGAGCGAATTTTGGAGTATGAGATTAAAATTGATGGGCCTATGGCAACCGCCTGGACGCCTTATGAATTTTATGTCAATGGGGATTTCAGCCACTGTGGCGTCAATTCCTTCCAATTAGTTAAGTTAGCCGAGGGCTGGAAAATAGTTTACATTATCGATACTCGTCGCAAGGAGCCTTGCGCAAATTAAGTTTATGAATGAATTGAAAGCGAAGGCATACGAAATTGCCATTTTGAAAATAAAAGAAAAGATGCAGATGTTCCGTGAGGAGCGGAATGCAATCAATCAGGGGATCCTTGAGGATAATAAAAGTAGTGCGGGTGACAAGTTTGAGACTGGTAGAGAGACCATGACTCAGGACTTGAACACAGTGGAAAAGCAGCTTAAACAAGCGCATTTTGAGTTCGATGAGCTATGCCGATTACAATCCATCAAAGGAATATCTCCTACTGTTCAAGAAGGAAGTCTTGTGAAAATCGGGAATGATTTATTCTTGATTTCCATTAGTTTTGGACAGATTAATGTAGGGGATGAAAAGGTGTTTCTTCTCAGTGAAAACTCGCCGCTTGGTCAAAGTCTAATCGGTAAAAAAGAGAATGAAGAAATTCAATTTCGTGGAAAACCGATGAAGATTCTAGAGATCTCTTAATCCTCTTTTGGCAAAAAACTCATTAACTCGGTGTCACCATCGAGTAAAGTGAGTTTGTTTTTATCCACCTTAAGCTGACTTGCCTTTTCGATGGCGGAAAGAAATCCCTGCTCACCTGTGCCTGAGCAGATTTTTTTTGTTATAGCACCTGGGTCAAGTTTTACCGCAGTTCCTTCCAGAGAGAAGTTTCCAGAGAAATTATTGCAGCCCGAAAACCCAGCTAGCTTTCCGCCCTCTAAAAAATCTAAGCTTGGAACGACTCCAGGAAATTGATCAGGATCTAGTCCTTGCCCCATCAGGGAAGACAAGGCCCAGGAGTTTCCGGTAAGTAGCGAAAGTGGATTGATGCTCTTGAGGCCTCCGCAACTGCTTACAATTAGAAATAGGACTCCAAGGCTGAATATTTTTAGATTTTTCATAAGGAAAATAATTTAACACTAGTAAAATAAGACTTTCAATCTAAAACTCCATAAGCAAGAAGTTCAGCTTTACTTTTTAGTGTTTTGCGTAGAATTTCGGATTTATTGATTTATTTTCAATACAGGATACTATTTTTTTCAAAAACCTCAATGAATTGTTTGGCTAATTGAGATTTTGGCAGTAAAATTGTCAAGTCAATTTTCCAATTATGGTACTTGCAGCGAAATTTTCTTCTATCGAAACTCAATTTACTAACTCGGTAATGGGCGCATGCATTTTTTTTTCTATGACCACCGGATTGATCACCACGATTACGGGTTGATCCCGTCTGATCTATAATTCCCGCCCCCCTAGACCTGAAAAGGCTAAATAATTACAGAAATTTATTCCTAGCCAATATGAAAATCATCAAGTTCGGAGGTTCATCCGTAGCGAATCACGATAATATCAAGCGAGTCTTTTCCATTCTTCAAGACAAACTGAAGTATCACGAAATAGCAGTCGTCTTTTCAGCATTTGGAGGAGTGACGGAGAGTTTGCTTCGCATCGCCCAACTTGCTAGAGAAGGGGATGAGTCCTATAGAGATGCACTTCAAACCTTGGAAGAGAATCATTTGACTTTGGTTCGCCAGCTGATTGGTGTTCACACTCAGTCTACTGTCATGACCTATGTCAAAGTTAGATTTAAAGAACTTGAAGATCTTTTTCACGGAATATTTTTGATCAAAGAAAATTCAGCTCGCACATTGGATTATGTGGCTAGCTTCGGAGAGAGACTATCTGCCTTCATTCTTGCAGAATCTATGCAAGCACAGGGAATGAAAACACAGTTTCTAGATGCGCGTGATGTCATCCGGACAAATGATCGATTTGGCCAAGCAAAGGTTGACTTCGATACCACTAATGAGCAGATCAAAACCTATTTTGCTACTCATGACGGCATCAAGGTAATTACCGGATTTATTGCTTCTACTTCTAAAGGGGAAACCACTACACTCGGAAGATCGGGTTCTGATTATACCGCATCAATTTTTGCAGGAGCTTTGGAGGCAACTGATTTAGAGATTTGGACTGATGTGTCTGGGGTATTGACTTCTGATCCAAGGTTAGTATACACCGCATTTACCATTCCACAGTTGAGCTACAATGAGGCCATGGAGCTTTCGCATTTCGGTGCGAAGGTCATATTTCCAGCCACGATGCAGCCGGCGATGAAGCGGAACATTCCGATATATATCAAAAACACCTTTGATCCAGAGAATCCGGGAACACTGATAAATGGCGATGTGAGTGGTGGCCCATTGATTAAGGGAATATCTTCGATCTCAAATATTTCGATGGTCACGGTACAAGGTGCGGGGCTAATGGATTCTGCTGGAGCTAGCAGCAGAGTTTTTAAAGCTTTGGCTGAAGCCAAAATCTCTATTTTATTGATTTCTCAAGCTTCTTCAGAGCATAGTATTTGCCTAGCGATTAAGTCTCATGAGGCTATTCTTGCCAAAGAGGCAGTGGAAATGGAGTTTTACTATGAGATCAAATCCGGAGAAATGGATGAGGTTACTGTTCTCAATCAACTGGCAACTATTGCAGTTGTGGGAGAAAACATGAGGCATAACCCAGGCGCTTCCGGAAGAATGTTTCGTGCGCTAGGTCGAAATAATATTAATGTAGCTGCCATCGCTCAGGGTAGTTCAGAGCTGAATATCTCTGCTGTTATCCCTCAAGTGGATCTTCAAAAAGCTCTTAATGCATTGCATGAGGCGTTTTTTCTTTCTGAGAATAAAGTCCTTCACGTATTTCTGGTTGGGACTGGCTTGATTGGCAAAGCGCTGATCAAGATGATTGCCAATCAACAGGAGAAATTGAGGGGAGATAATGAATTGGAAATTCTGATTCATGGTATGGCCAATAGTAGATTTATGGCTTTTCATGAGGATGGCTTTGATTTGAAAAACCCCTATCAACTCAGCGAAGTGGATGAGAAAACAGATCTCAATCAATTTATCAATAAGATGGAGGAGATGAACTTCTCCAACTCAGTCTTTGTCGATTGTACTGCCAGCCAGGATGTGGCAGAGCTTTATTCCAAAATATTAGAGGCAAAAGTTGCAATAGTAACTCCGAATAAGAAGGCAAATTCTGGCTCTATGGAGCAGTATTTGGCTTTGAAGAAATTGGCGAAAAAGCGTGGAGTAAAATTCCTCTATGAAACCAATGTGGCAGCAGGTCTTCCAGTCATTAATACGCTGCAAGATTTGATGCTTTCGGGAGATAAGGTCATTCGAATCGAAGCCGTACTCAGTGGCTCCATGAATTTCATTTTCTCAGAACTTGAAAAAGGAGATCCATTCTCTGAAGTAGTAAAAGTTGCCAAGGAAAAAGGATATACCGAGCCAGATCCAAGAGACGATTTGAGTGGAATGGATGTGGCCAGGAAAATATTGATTTTAGGTAGAGAGGCTGAGCAGACTTTGGAGTTTGATGATATCACCATTCAAAACATGGTTCCTGAAGATTGCCAATCGGCGAGTACAGTTTCAGAGTTTTTTGAAAAGCTCCAAGCACATGATCAAGAATTCACATCACTTTTGGAGCAAGCTGAAGCAAAAGGAGAAAAGCTTAGATTCATGGCGACTTTGGAAAATGGCAAGGCAAAAGTTGGCTTGAATTCCCTTCCAAATTCACACCCATTCAGTTCCTTGAGTGGAAGCGACAATATGATCCTGATGACCACAGATCGCTATCACGATCGACCGATGATTATTCGAGGCCCAGGTGCTGGAGCAGATGTGACTGCCGCAGGAGTTTTTGCGGACGTGATCCGAATAGGTAACTATACTCGAGAATAATGAAATCTGCCAGAGCCTTTGCCCCAGCGACCGTAGCCAATGTTTCCTGCGGGTTCGATATCCTCGGATTTGCGATCGATGGGATGGGAGATACCGTAGAGCTGGTGATCAAAGATGAGCCGGGGCTTTGTGTAGTTTCCATTGAAGGAGACGAGGGAAGATTACCTCTGGAAGCCACAAAAAATACCTGTGCCGTTGCTATCCAAGCAATGCTGGACGAAATGGGTATCAATCCGGGAATTGATATTTATCTAAAAAAAGGACTTCCACTTGGTTCGGGTATGGGCTCAAGTGCCGCCAGTGCTGTAGCTGCCTTGGTGGCTGCAAATGAACTATTGGGAAATCCCTTCGAGAAGAAAGATCTGCTCCCTTTTGCGATCGCCGCTGAAAAAGTAGCTTGTGGAGCTGGCCATGCAGATAATGTAGCACCAAGTTTATTGGGAGGATTTGTGCTGATTCGAGATTATCATCCATTGGATGTGATCAAGCTTCATGTGCCTGACGAATTATACTGTACTCTTTTACATCCTCATTTTGAATTGAATACTGCGGATTCACGGTCAGTTCTAAGGGATCAAGTTCCGATGAAAGTATCTACAATCCAATCGGGAAATGTCGCAGGATTCATCGCCGGCTTGTATCAGGAAGATTATGATTTGATCTCTCGATCACTCAAAGATGTGATCGCTGAGCCTTATCGGGCAGTTTTAATTCCTGGGTTTTATGAGATCCGAGAGACCCTGAAAGATGCAGGTGCATTGGGAATGGGTATTTCAGGATCTGGTCCAACGCTTTTTGCCCTTTCAAAAGGAGCGGAAACTTCGGTAAAAATTGCTGCAGCTGCACAAGAAATCTATCAAACCATCGGTTTGGAGGTAGATATCTATTTCTCCAAAATCAACACCCAAGGCGCATATGTGATTCAGGAATGAGTCAGAAAACTTGAGCTAAATCTCACAATCGAATTTGCATGAAATTTTACAGCACTTCAAATCCCTCACATCTAGTAAACTTATCCGAAGCGGTAGTTAAAGGATTAGCTCCTGATCAAGGTTTGTATATGCCTGAGACAATCCCTGTTTTGGAGGCCTCATTCTTTGCCAAGTTTTCAGAGATGACTTTTCAAGAAATAGGCTATAAAGTCATTGGGGTACTTTTTTCTTCAGCACTTTCTGATTCACAAATCAAGGAAATGGTGGATCATACCTTAGTCTTTGATGCGCCTTTGGTGGAGGTCGAACAAGACGTCTACAGTTTAGAGCTTTTTCATGGCCCAACCTTGGCCTTTAAGGATTTTGGAGCTCGGTTTTGTTCCAAGTTGATGAGTATGCTCATTGCAAAATCAGACCAAAAGGTTCGTGTATTGGTGGCGACTTCGGGAGATACAGGAAGTGCAGTTGCAAATGGATTTTTGGGTGTGGAAGGGGTAGAAGTGATCATTCTTTTCCCGAAAGGGAAAGTGAGTGAGCTTCAGGAAATGCAGTTCACGACTTTGGGACAAAATATCACCGCACTGGAAGTGGATGGCGTTTTTGATGATTGTCAGAAGTTGGTGAAAGAAGCCTTTCTTGATTCAGAATTGAATGAGAAGTTGCTGCTTACTTCTGCAAATTCCATTAACGTGGCCCGTTGGATTCCACAGTGTTTATATTATTTCTATGCGTATTCCAGACTTCCAAAGAATGGTAAAAAAGTAGTGTTCTCCGTCCCAAGCGGAAATTTCGGAAATCTTGCAGCTGGTATTTTAGCTCAAAAAATGGGTTTGCCAATCGACCATTTCATAGCTGCAACCAATGAAAACAAAGTTGTTCCCGAGTTTTTGGCTGGTGCAGAGTTTTTGGCGATGTCATCGGTTCAGACAGTTTCCAACAGTATGGATGTAGGGAATCCCAGTAATTTCCCTAGGCTTTTGGCTTTATATGATTTTGATGAGAATCGCTTGAGAGATAATGTATCTGGAGCTTTTTATTCGGATTCAGAAACCGTAAAAGCGATTCAAAAAGTTAATAAACTCGGATACACGCTTGATCCGCATGGCGCGGTGGGATATTTAGGTTTGGTAGACTTTCTGAAGGATCACCCCGGATATCAAGGTGTATTTTTAGAAACTGCCCATCCCGGAAAATTTCGTGATGTGGTGGAAGAATCATTGGGAGAGAAAGTGGTTTTACCCGAGCGATTGGCAGCTTTTCTTGAAGGAGAGAAAAAAGTGATCCCGATGAAAAATGATTTTGAGGAGTTTAAGGGGTATTTGGAGGGGTTAGAATAATCATTTGATGGTTTTGTTTAAGGAATACCTCGTCTGATTTCCGGTTCCTTTGGTAAATAAAACCCCATTTTCCACCGCTTTTTTCAAATCCCGACTTGCGGTAGCTGAGGAAATTGTTTTGAACACATCCATGTAGTCTTTTCGGCTAAATTCAATTTTACCTAAAGAAATAAAGTGCGCAATCCGCTGATCTGAGGTCAAAGTTTGACCAGTTACATTTAATAAGTTTCCTAGAGAATTGTCGATAATTCCCAGCATGTACTCGATGAAAATAGTGGATTTCCCGGCTTTATCACTTGCTGCTAGGGCTTGATAGTACGCTTCCTGGCTTTGACTTATTAATGTTTCAAAGGGTAAAAATTCAAAAACTGAATACCGTTCTTTTAAAATAATGGTTTGCCAAAGCCGACCCATCCTTCCATTTCCATCTATAAACGGGTGAATGAATTCCATTTGATAATGAAATATACAACTTTTGATCAAGGCAAGTTCTTGGTCATTTTTAAGGTAGCCGAATAAATCTTTCATCAATCCTGGAACATGCTGAGCCGGAGGGGCCAGATGTGCGACCTGAGAGCCTTTTACGACTCCAACACCTGAAGTCCTGTACTTTCCGGGATCTTTTATTAATTCTTTCATCAATAAGCCATGGGCGGAAAGGAAGCTTTTTTCCGAAACAGATTTTAACGAGTCTAAACTTTCATAAACAGCGATTGCATTGATGACTTCAGTAATATCTTTTTGTGGACCAATTATACGTTTATTCTCAACCAAGGCAGTTATTTGCTCTTCAGAGAGTGTATTCCCCTCGATTTGTAGTGAGGAATGAATGGTTTTTATTTTGTTTTGCTTTCGAAGCTGAGGCGATTGTTTGTCTAAAAAAAGTGTATTTGCCGCTCCGATTTTCTCAGATATCGAGCTTACTAATTTTAAAATTGGGGGTGTAATATCGTGAGGAGGTCTCATTGATAGCATCATATGATACTATCAAAGTTAGAACAATTGGTTAGAATTAATAAAAAATCGAAATTCTAGCATAATTCTAGGCTCGCTTTTTTTACTTCTTCCGCTCGATCGTATAATCCACCAAGGCAGAGAGCGAAGTTTTGTATTCGGATTCCGGAAACTGATTCAGAATCACCATAGCCTCTTCGTAGTATCGATGCATGGCTTCCTTGGCATAATTTAATCCGCCACTTTTCTTGACGAAATCGATTACTTCTTTGACCGCTTTTTTATTGTCGCTCTTATTCCGAATCAGGCTGATAATATGTCTTTTCTCAAACCAGTCTGCCTTAGATAGTGCATAGATCAGCGGCAACGTCATCTTTTTCTCTTTGATGTCAATTCCTACCGGCTTTCCGATTTCATCATCACCATAGTCAAAAAGGTCATCTTTGATTTGGAATGCCATTCCTACTTTCTCTCCAAATTCCCGCATCCTCAGAATTATTTCTTCTGTACTGGCAGTACTGGAAGCACCTACAGCGCAACAGGAAGCCATTAGGCTAGCCGTTTTTTGACGAATAATCTGATAATAAACTTCCTCAGTGATATCGAGCTTTCGGGCTTTGGCGATCTGAAGTAGTTCTCCTTCCGACATTTCCTTTACTGCATTCGATACGATTTTCAACAAATGAAAATCATTATTGTCCACACTGAGAAGCAGGCCTCGAGAGAGCAAGAAATCGCCAACCAAAACGGCAATCTTATTTTTCCAAAGGGCATTTACTGAGAAAAAACCTCTTCTATAATTTGCATCATCGACGACATCATCATGAACCAGGGTGGCCGTATGCAACAATTCGATCAATGCGGCGCCACGGTGAGTGGATTCATTGATTCCGCCACAAACTCCTGCAGATAAAAATACAAACATCGGGCGCATCTGCTTTCCCTTTCGCTTCACGATGTAATTCATGATGTGATCGAGCAGCTTGACCTTGCTTTTCATCAGATCCTTAAACTTGAGTTCAAACTCAGTCATTTCGGATGCGATGGGTTGTTGTATTTGCTTTAGGTCTGGTTTCATTCGGTATTTGGTGCTGTAAAAATACTACGGTTTACTTCATGGACAAGAATATTCCTGTATAGAATAGAAACATGCTCCAGATCATAACGTTTTGAAATATTTGTATTTTGTAAAAGAATATCCCAGAACTGTCCTGAAACCCAACTGGCTATGAAGAATCTCAAAATTGAAATAAAGTGGGCGATTATATTTATGCTCGCTACCTTGATATGGATGCTTATTGAAAAGGCATTGGGCTGGCATGATGAAAAAATTGCCGATCATGCCGTATACACTAATGTTTTTGCAGTGGTAGCGATTAGCGTCTACGTATTTGCGCTAGTAGACAAAAAGCGAAATTTCTATCGGGGCCAGATGAGTTATAAACAAGGATTAATTGCTGGTGCCATTATGACTTTTTTTATAGTACTTCTCAGTCCATTGACTCAATACATAACGTCGGTGTGGATCACACCTGATTATTTCCCAAATGTCATCGATTATACTGTCGAATCTGGAGAAATGTCTCAGACTGATGCGGAGGCCTATTTCAATTTAGAAAATTACTTGCTTCAAGCGACTGTTGGAGCTGCAGTAATGGGTCTGATTACCAGTGCAGTGGTTGCGTTTTTCCTTAAATCAAAATTATAAATCATGCGTTGCAGCGCAAAGCGAATCAAAGAAGGAAGGTCAATTTGCTTATCTTTGATAGTTCAAGTTTAAACTACAACCCAGTTGGAGGAGAAATACATCAAACATCGATACGAACCCATTCTACCAAGCAAGAATGAATGGCCGGTAGTCAAACTGGCAAGGGAGCGTAAAGAATTTGTAAAAAAAGTAGCCGAATTAGCTGAAGAACGGATCTTGTCCCAGACAGGAAATAATCCTGAAATTCTTAGAGAAGAATTAGAAACGACGCTCTATAGGGAAAAACTCCGTGTAAAGCAGAATCCTTGGGTAGTAGATCCGGACGACGAGGGTGAATTTTGGGGAGAGGTGAAATCTTCTTTGCTCACAGTAAATGCGGAATCTAAAAAAGTCTCAAGGTTTGAGGGATACAAATCAGTCTTAAATAAAATAACCAATCGCTACGCGGAAGAGATTGCTAGTAACTTCAAAGCCACTCACTATAAGTTTACAAGAAGTGTGGTGACTTATGGCTTCTCTCGGCTTTTGAATGCAGCTCGGGTAAAAGGATTTAAGTCGCTTTTCAGCAATCAATTTTCCCTTCAGGATAAGATTCAAATCACAGGAGAGACTGAGCAAATCCGAGATTTGGCTACCAAAGGAACGATAGTAATGGTACCTACCCATTTTAGTAATTTGGATAGTATTCTAATCGGATGGATTATCTCGGTTCTTGGATTGCCTCCATTCATTTATGGGGCGGGACTTAACCTTTTCAATATTTCAATTTTTGCCTACTTCATGAATGCACTCGGTGCCTATAAAGTGGACCGTCGGAAGAAGAATTTGATGTATCTGGAGACTTTGAAGACCTACTCCAAGGAGGCGATCCAGTTTGGTTGTCATAGCTTATTTTTCCCAGGAGGCACTAGGTCAAGAAGTGGTATGATCGAGTCTAGGGTGAAGCTTGGCTTACTTAGCACCGCTATCGAAGCGCAGCGCGCAAATTATCAGGCGGGTATCACTGATATTTCGGGGAAGATATTCATCGTGCCAGTTACGATTAACTATCATTTTGTCCTAGAAGCGCCTGGCCTGATTCGAGACCACTTGAGTATCACCGGACAAGAGCGCTATTATAAAGAGAACGATGAATTCTCTTCTTCCTATAAAATCTCAAAGTTTCTGGTAAAGTTCTTCACCAAAGGATCTGATATTTCGGTATCCATAGGAAAGGCGATGGATGTACTAGGGAATTATGTTGACAAAGACGGCAGAACAATCGATAAAAATGGAAGACAAATCGATACGAGCGATTATTTCACGTCGGATGGTGTGGTAACCATTGATACGCAGCGTGAAGAAGAATATACCAATATGCTGGGCAAGCGAATCGTGGAAGAGTTTCACAAGATCAATCGTGTTTTCAGTTCACATTTGGTGGCTTTTACGGCCTTTGAGCTGATCAAAAGTGAAAATAAAAAGCTTGATCTTTTTGAATTGCTCCGATTACCTGAGGAGGACTTGGTGATTGATTACGAGGTTTTTAAAGAATCATGCCAACGTGTATTGACAACTGTTTATGAATTAAAGGCTCAGGGCTTGATCAATACTGCTCCACATTTAAATACAACTATCGATGAGATTATCCTTCACGGTATGGATAATGTAGGGATGTATCATGCTAAGCGACCGTTAATTCAAGATGAGAATGGAGCCATTACCACACAAGACATGAGTTTACTTTATTTTTACCACAATAGATTGACCGGATATGGACTTGAAAAACTCTTCTAAAAAGGAAAAAGTCATCGGAGTGATTGGTGTGGGAAGCTTTGGGACTGTTATCGCAAATATGCTTGCAGAAAAAAGCCAAGTGATCGTGTACTCCCGAAAAGCTGAAGTTGTTGCTGAAATCAATAGTGTGCATACTGCTCAAGGTAAGGAACTATCCAAAAGCATTAAGGCTACAGTAGATCCTGAGGAGATTTGCCAACAATGCGAGGTATTATTTTTCATGATTCCTTCTTCAGCATTCCAAGAAGTGGTCCGGACATTCGCTCCGTTTTTGTTTCCTTATCACTTGATTATCCATGGGACCAAAGGTTTGAGTCTGAATCTGGATCCTGGTGAATCCCTGGAGACGGTCAAAAAAATCAGGAGAAGCCAGATCCTCACCATGAGCGAAGTGATCCTTCAGGAAACCGTTGCGGTACGAGTTGGGTGCCTGGCTGGGCCTAATCTTTCGAAGGAACTTACGAAAGGTCAACCAGCAGCTACGGTTATTGCCAGCAAATACAATGAAGTGATTCTAGAAGGACAGCGCTTGCTACGATCTGAGAAATTTCAGGTTTATGGTAATTCGGATATTATAGGAGTGGAGTTATCTGGAGTTTTGAAAAATATTATAGCTATTGCAGCTGGAGCATTGGCGGGATTAGGACTTGGAGAAAATGCAAAAGGTTTATTGATTTCAAGAGGAATGGTAGAAATGGTGCATTTGAGCAATGCATTGGGAGGAAGTGTCAAATCAGTTTTTGGCTTGGCTGGAATTGGAGATTTGGTGACCACTTGTAATTCTGTTGATTCGAGGAATTATACGGTAGGCTTTAGACTTGCCAAAGGAGAAACTCTCGCGGAGATTTTGGATGATATGGAGGAAGTTGCAGAAGGAATCAATACTGTTCGGATCATTAAAGGATTTCTGGAGACTTCCCAGCTTCGCGCTCCGATCACCGAAAACCTTTATCGGGTGTTATTCGAGGATTTGGAAATCGAAGAGGCGCTTCAGTTTTTGATGAAATATCCATTTAGTGTGGATGTGGATTTTGTATAGATCGTGTTTTTTTTCTGATCGTTTTTAAAATGATGTTCTCTAAGCTTATCTTAGGGCTTTGGAAATGTGGTTTTTAACCAAATAAGAGAGTAATAAAATCAGACAGGAGGAGTTCTTGGCTCTATCAGGAGAAGAGCGAATTTTATCTTTTTTGAAATTAAGCAGAAGAACTAATCAGCTTTTTCCTTCCGAAAAGACATTTGAAGAACGAACAAAAGGGAACTTCATACTGGTACGAAAATGAGCCAAATTTGGAAGAATGATAACCTTTAAGAAAATGGAAAGCTCTGAATTTTGACGATTTACTTGAAAGTAAAAAGAGAGCAGCTCGCCCAAAAGATTTTCTTGATATAGAGCAACTGATGTGAAATAAAGAGATAGACCCCAATTGAATTATCGTTTACCTAGCAGGGATTATTTTCACCAATAATCCTGTGCCTTCGGTGACTGCATAGAGGTAGCCATCTGGACTTTGGGATACTTGACGCACTCTTCCAATATTCTGAAAAAGCTTTTCTTCCTTAGAAAAAATCGTCCCATTCATTTCGATTCTAGCAATATGTTGTTTGGACAATGCTGCCACTAAAATATTCCCATTCCACTCAGGATAGCGATCTGAAGTAACCAAGGTCATGCCGCATGTAGCAATCGATGGGACCCAATAATGTTTTGGTTGCTCCATTCCATCTTTTGAAGTGATGTTGGAAATTGGCGCCCCATTGTAATTGATGCCGTATGTAATCACTGGCCAACCATAGTTTTTGGCTTTTTCGATCAAATTTAGTTCGTCTCCGCCTTGTGGGCCATGCTCGACCGACCAGATTCGATCATTTTTTTGATCATAGATCATGCCTTGTGGATTCCTATTCCCATAAGTCCAGATTGAGGAAACTGCCCCGGGAGTATTTACAAAAGGATTGTCAGATGGGATACTTCCATCGTCTTTAATTCGGTGAACTTTCCCATGAGAATTGGTTAAGTCCTGCGCATTATTCATGGTATTTCTTTCCCCGTTTGTGAAAAAAAGAAAATTGGACTTGTCAAAAATGATACGACTTCCATAATGTGTGCCTCCGTTCCAGGCTGGGGTAGTCACGATTAAATCCTGAAAATCTGAGACACTAGTTCCATTTAATTTAAATCTAGCGATCGTAGTTGCACCTCCCCCAGGAACTACTTTCGCATAAGAGATGTAAATCCAGCCGTTCTGAGCATAGTTTGGGTGAGTTGCAATATCAAGCAGGCCAGCTTGACCATTCACATACATGGACGGCAGCCCCGTTACTTTGGTGCCGGTGAATTTATCTTTTTCAAAAATCAGGATTTCACCTTTTCGCTCAGTGACCAACATTCTATCTCCACCTATCCAAGTCATTCCCCATGGATTCTGAAGTCCGGTGTGGAGTGTGTCGACTTTAATAGAAAGCTTGTCAGTTTGGGTAGTAAACTTTAGATCGGCGGCTAAAGGAGGGGTAATATCTTCTAAATTTTTCTGAGAGCAAGCCGTGCCCATGGTCAGAAGCGTGATTATCAAAAAGGAAAAAGTGAGTTTCATAGGGCTAACTTTTGTTTCAATTTAAAAACGCCCTAAAATTAAAATGGTTTCGAATGAGTTAATCAAACAAAAAAATCCCTCCAAACATCATAATTGACAATTGCTTGTCCGTTATTGATTTTGGAGGGATCATTAATTTTCTAATATTTTATCGAATTGGGATCAGTTTTATCAAAAGACCAGTTCCCTCGGTGATCGCATAGATGTATCCATCAGGGCTTTCTTTTATTTGACGAACTCTTCCGATGTCCTGAAGCATGATTTCTTGAGCCCCTGCTGTTGCTCCATCCATATCTACTCGATTGATGTGCATTTTTGCCAAAGCACCAATCAAAATATCACCTTTCCATGCTGGGTATCTATCAGAGGTAACTAATGCTACGCCTGCTGTGGCGATTGAAGGAACGTAATAAGTTAAAGGTTGCTCCATTCCTTCTTTCTCTGTGATTTCGGTGATCGGAGTACCATCGTAGTTGACACCATAGGTGATCACTGGCCAGCCATAATTTTTTCCTTTTTGGATGAGGTTTAATTCATCACCACCCATTGGGCCGTGCTCAGTCTCATAAAGGCGGTCATTTACCTTGTCGTAAACAAGACCTTGTGGATTTCTATTTCCATAAGTCCAGATTGAAGGTATAGCTCCAGGAGTGTTGACAAATGGATTGTCTGCTGGAATTCTTCCATCATCATGAATTCGGTGAATTTTTCCATGTGAATTGGTTAAATCTTGTGCATTTTCAGGCATATTCCCTTTATCCCCATTGGAGAAATAGAGATAGCCATCATTGTCAAATACAACTCGACTTCCGAAGTGTCTACCACCATCCCATGCAGGGCCTGCAGTGATTAACTCTTCTTGTTGGACGGCGTTATTTCCCTCCAACTTAAATCTCATCACCGTAGTAGCTCCAGTGCTGTCCGGCATATTCTTCCCAAAAGTGATATAGATCCATCCATTATCCGCAAATTGAGGATGGGTATTGATGTCAAGCAATCCTGATTGACCTACATTCCATACTGCGGGAAGTCCTTGAACTTTCTCTCCGGTGAATTTATCGTCTTGGAAAATTAGAATTTCACCTTCTTTTTCGGTAACAAGCATTTTGCCGTCACCTAGCCAAGTCATTCCCCAGGGGTTATTAAATTCAGTATAAAGCGTATCGACTTTCAAAAGCAACTTCTCAGTTTGAACTGCATAAGTCTCGTCGATAGGCTCTTCTACTACTGTATCTTTGGTCTCACAAGAGTAAGATATCATAAGCACCCCAGCCAGCGCGGCAAGAGCAGAATAGCGTTTGATTGATTTCATAGGTTTTAAATGTTGATGGTGCAAGTTACTAAACTTACACTTTACCTCTAATAATCTTTTCTCAATGGCTGATTTCGGTGATTTGGCCCAAAGTTTTCGAGATATATTGGTGGACATCCTGAACAAGCTCAACAGATCCTATAAAAAGCGGGGTTCTTTGGTGAAGATTCGTCGGGATAATATCCAGTATCCGCATATTACCGTCTGTTGCCATTGCTCCTGACTGTTCAGCTATGAATGCCAAAGCATTTGCCTCGTAAAGGAGCCGGAGCTTTCCTGAAGGGTTTTTCACAGTTGCAGGATATAAGTAGATCCCTCCTTTTAATAAGTTTCGATGGAAATCCGCAACAAGCGACCCAATGTATCGTGCAGCAAATTTCTGTTTTTTACAGAAAGAGATATAGGCGAGAATACTTGGGTCAAACTCGTTGCTGACTCCTTCATTGACCGAATATATTTGACCAGATTTCGGCGCTTGAATGTCTGGATGAGAGAGGAAAAATTCGCCTAATGAATTTTCATAGGTGAAGCCGTTCACTCCGCACCCAGTCGTGTAGACGAGCATCGTAGAAGATCCATAGAGCACATATCCAGCAGCAACTTGCTGGCTTCCAGGCTGCATGATATCTTCTTTTTGGATCGGACTCCCAATTGGGGATTTCCTTCGATAAATAGAAAAAATCGTTCCAATGCTGATGTTTACATCAATGTTGGAGCTTCCATCTAAGGGGTCGATGGCCACCACGTATTTACCTGATTTATTTTGTAGATCAATGACGGCATCTTCCTCCTCCGATACTATAGCGCAGACCTCACCGCCTTTGCTCAGAGCCCTCATAAATCGGATGTTGGCAATTACATCCAATTTCTGTTGCTCTTCTCCCTGTATATTGGTTTGCCCAAAA
>JAFMBQ010000372.1 GCA_017858365.1 Algoriphagus sp.
TTTTGAGCGTTTGAAAAGCTATAAATATATGCAATTAAAAGGACACCTCTATTATTTTTATTATGCCAAAAACAATGAAGCGATTCCCAATACTTGGCTGTCAGTTAGCGGCTCATCCCATGCTTCGGATACTGCACCTGCATCAATACTAGTCAAGCTCACCACATTCACTCCAGCGTGAGAAACGTTTTCTTCTCCGGCATAGATCCCTTGAGTCGGAGCCGGCAGTGTACCGCGTGAACCATTTGTGATCCATCCCTTTACAGTATCCAGTCCTTTTTTCGTCCGAAGTCTTCTTACCATCGACGCATGTCTTGCTTCCACTGAGTGAATAGACAAAGCGGCTGTCAACACCACATCACTTTCTTTCACATTAGCTGCTTGGCCCTTGTAAGCTCTTACGCCAGTATCCTCAAAAGCTTGAGCTAGCGCTAAAAATGTGGGGTAATCTGTAAATGGGGAGAAGTTTCCTCCGGCAGTAAAATCAAAGGCCGGCTCTGCAACAGGTGTTCCATTCAATACATTTGAAATAACTTCTTGTAAAAACTTCACATGAGCTAACTCATGATCTCTAATTTTCTGGAAGATTACCCGATCAGCAGAAGTTATCACATTGGATTCCAATCCTGTCTGGTAATAGCGATACTCTAAGTGCTCTAAGGTCAGTGCAAAATTCAATACGCCTATCAAACTTGCTGTATCCGCTTTCGCTACTGTAGGCAAAGCCGACAAAATCCCTAGGGGAACAGCAGCCATGGCCACTTTCTTACTCATATCGCCAAACTGACGAAATGCATCTCTTCTCGAGAAAAAGGTATCCTTCTCTTCCGGAGTTTTTGTGTCCGAGCACATCGTATCTAATAATTTCAATAAGTTCATGTCTTTTGATTTTAAAGTGGGAATTAAGATGGCAACTGACTAAAGTCGATTGGTGTCTTTACATAGGTGCTCGCTGCAGTCAAAACCTGAGTGAAATTCAAGGTTCGCTCTAAACCATTGGCATCAATCAAATCATCACCAGCGAAATCAGCTGATCCAGGGTTGATCAAGTCACGAATTGCAGCGGCATGTCTAGCCTCTACAGACACTATTTTACCTGCTATCAAAAGAAGGTCTGCACTTTCCAAAAACTGACCGGCACCATTGTAAGCGGCAACTCCCAAATCTTCGAATGTCTTTGCGGCATTCAATACCGATGTTCGATTGTTGAAATCAATTGAGGAAAAATCTATTTCCAAATTAGCAATGGCCATACTTCCCAGTGCTGCTTTAAAAAATTCCCGGTGGGCCCTCTCATGCTTTTCGAGATCTCCCATGATTGTCTTTTCTTCTGCATTGGCATTTGCAAAATATCCTCCTGCAACGACCGCTCCATAGAAAGCCGCTTCCAGTTGCTCTAGCGCATAGGCATAATTCAAAATCCCAGTATCGCCAGAACCAAGACTCACTCCACCCATCATTGGTGGCATCATGTCATCCTCATCATTACAGCCTACTAAGAGTAGACCTACAGTCGCTACTGATAATGTTCCTCGCTTCAAAAACTCCCTTCGGTTGGCACTTTTGACCAGTCCTGCCGGTTTGATTAGCTCATTTTTCATTTTGATTGGTTTTTAAATAATACATCGGATAAAGATTTATGCACTCGAGATCTTTCAGAGAATGACCTGTTGTGATTTGTCTTGAATTACGAAGTGACTTAAAGCTTTGGATTGGGTGGATTTTAAAAAATTCCAAAAAAAATGAGAAACACGATCCATTTCACATAACCCGCTATTTCAAAGCTGATTTGGAGGAATTGTTTTTTTGAGAAAAACTTCTTAGCTGTTCAATCTTCAAATAGACTCGAATCCACCTCTGATTAACATCTATTTGTTTCAGAAAAGGCTTATTTTTCGCCAAACATATTTTTGTTATGAGATTTCTAAGCTTCACACTTTCTCTGATCTTTATTCAGACTATCACCTTTGCACAGCAAAACCCCTCCACCCGTGAGATGGATCGGATCAACTGGATGGAATTTGCGGATTTTGTTCCCGAGAAAATTACTACAGTCCTCCTGCCAACCGGCACTCTTGAGCCACATGGCGTCGTAAATAACGGTGCAGACAATACTGCTCCCACGGCGATGGCAAAAGCAATTGCAACTGAGCTGAATGCGATGATCGCCCCGACTTTAAATTATGGCATCACCGGAAGCATGGCCGCTTTCCCAGGAGCTTTTCAGATCACTGAAGAAGCTTACGCTCCATTTATTAGAGATATTTTGAAGGGTCTTGCCAAAAATGGCTTCAAAAATATCATCATTCTAAATGGTCATGGGGGCGGACAAACTGCCGTCTTGCAAAAAGTAGCGAGGGAAGTTGCCAATGAGCTTGGCATCCGTACACTGGTGATCAATTGGTGGTCTTATGCATCGGATGTAACCATGGAAGTGTTCAAGGAAGATGGCGGACATGCCGGACTGAATGAGACAGCCTACATTCAGGCGATAGACCCGACTTTGGTTCATAAAGAAAAATATAACGCCGATATGGCCACTGCCTATCCGAAGACCGGGACTTGGTCTGCAGTTCCTTTTCCTTCCAGCATCGGACTGTATCAGGAAGGTCAGGGCTATCCTAATTTCAATGAAGCTCAAGCCAAAGAGTACTTCCAAAAAGTCAATGCAAAAGTGTCTAGCCTAATCAAAGAGACAATCCGAAAATGGGATTTGGCAGGCTTGTAGATTTATGAGACACGATTTCTGTCCCGATAATTATCGGGATACGAGATCCTGAAAACCTCGACCACTTTTCCAAGAACTTAGCATTACAATGTCTTATCATTCCAATCAAACCTTTCAAAACAAAGACTTCACGAAGGAAGCACTTGAAAAAGGCGAGTATGAGTCTTGCGTATTCAATCAATGTAATTTTTCTGGGCTGGATTTAAGTGGCTTTAGCTTCGAAAACTGCTCGTTTACCAGCTGTGATCTCAGCAATGTAAAAGTGTTCAAAGCCGGTTTTCAACAAGTGATTTGTAAGGATTGTAAGATTCTGGGTGTTCATTTTCATACTTGCAATCCATTTTTATTAGAGTTCAGCTTCGACAGCTGTCAGCTCGATTACTGCAGTTTCTTCAATCTCCAGATCAAAAAGACAAGCTTTCATTCCTGTCGGATGCGTGAAGCAAGCTTTACTCAAGCCGATGTGAGTGGTGGGAGTTTCAGAGATTCTGACCTCACTGGAGTGATTTTTGACCGAACTGTTCTAGAAAAAGCTGATTTCCGAAACGCCCAAAACTTTTCTATCGATCCCGAACTGAACCGGATCAAAGGCGCATTTTTCGACTTGGATGGATTGCCGGGTTTGCTGGGGAAGTATGGAATCAAAATTGGGTAGTACAGAGTCCCTAAAAAAATTTCATTAATCATTATTCGATATTTCACATTCGATATTTTTGTATTTTAGAAGATGCCGACGATCTATCTTGAAAATGGTTATAGGTTCTTCTTTTATAGTAATGATCATTTACCAATCCATATCCATGTTGAAAAATCAGGAAAACAGCTAAGTTTCATCTGGATCCTATTGAACTAATTACATCAAAGAGATTTTCAACATCAGAACTTAGAGAAATACGTATTATCATTAATTCAAAAGTTAATCTTTTTAAAGAAAAATGGAATGAATACTTTAACTAAACTTAAATCCAATCAAGCTATCAATCTCAGTTTCACTGAGGACAAAATGACAATTTTTGTTGCCGATGGCAGGGAGATTAGTATTCCTTTGGAATGGTTTCCAAAGCTAAGATCTGCCAGTTTGGAAGAGTTGAACAACTGGAGGTTTATTGGTGATGGTGAAGGTATTCATTGGGCCGATTTAGATGAGGATCTATTAGTCAGCGAGCTAATTTCTTAACCAGATCAACCTCAATTTTTATCTTTTTTGAATCCTTCATTCCTATTTTTTTCTTAAAATACCTTTCTCAAAAACATCTGACAATTCCCTCCTTTTTCTTACATCAAGCTTATTTTTTGACTACATTATAAACATTAATTTGTTGATTTAATTAACATTTTGATAAAGTATAATTGAAATACACCTCGCTACGCTTGGTGAAATAGTAAACTCTAGTCTACCTCGCAAAGCTGTATCCCGGGAGCAAAGTTACCTTATCTCGCGAAGCGTATCTCGCCGAAGGCATATTTCAGCAAACCGGTATTTCGCAAAGCGTATTCCCTCAAAATCGGCGTGATGATGAAATCTCAAGATTTTCCTTCGTCTCGTAAATCGTAATTCAAAAATCGTAAATCGTAATGTTCACCAACTGCCATTCCCATTTCAGTTTCAAATACGGTACGATGTCTGTCGACGCATTGGTTGCGGATGCAAAAGCCAAACGCATCGATGCATTTGCACTCACCGATATCAATTGCACCGCGGGAGTTTTCCCATTTATCCGCGCTGCCCAAAAGGTGGGAATTCATCCGGTAATTGGTATTGATTTCCGCAATGGCAGCAGTCAATCCTATGTCGGTCTAGCCCAAAATCAGGAAGGCTTCTACGAAC
>JAFMBQ010000373.1 GCA_017858365.1 Algoriphagus sp.
CCATCATCAAATCCACCGCTTCTCGGCTGGGGTTTGACTTTTGTGGCATTGCCAAAGCAGGATTTTTGGAGGAGGAGGCACCTCGATTGGAAGCTTGGCTCAATCAGAACTACCAAGGCCAAATGGCCTATTTAGCCAATCACTTCGACAAGCGACTCGATCCGACCAAACTAGTGGATGGAGCCAAAACAGTGGTTTCGCTGATCTACAATTATTATCCCCCTAAAAAATTACCGGAAGGAAAATCTGACATCAAACTGGCCAAATACGCCTATGGCGAAGACTATCATCTGGTTATTCGGGATAAGCTGAATACCTTTTTAGAAATCCTCCGAGAAGAAATCGGAGAAATCAACGGGCGTGCCTTTGTAGATTCTGCGCCAGTAATGGAGCGGCAGTGGGCTCAAAAAGCCGGTTTAGGTTGGATTGGCAAAAACAGCTTACTTCTCAATCGCCAAATGGGAAGTTTCTTTTTCCTGGCTGAATTGATCATTGATTTGGAAGTCAGTCCTGATCACCCGATTACCCAAGATTACTGCGGCACCTGCACCAAGTGCATAGATGCCTGTCCCACGGATGCGATCGTGGAACCTGGTGTTGTAAATGGATCTCAATGCATTTCTTATCTCACGATTGAGTTGAAGGAAAATATTCCAAGTGAATTCAAAGGCCAACTGGAAAACTGGGCTTTCGGCTGTGATATTTGTCAGGATGTTTGTCCTTGGAATCGCTTTTCAAAGCCACATCAGGAGCCAAAATTTGATCCGCATCCCGAACTTCAGGAATTTTCTAATCGGGATTGGCTGGAAATGACAGCGGATACTTTTGCCAAAATTTTTAAAAAATCTGCTGTAAAACGAACCAAATTCGCTGGGCTAAAACGAAATCTTAATTTTATTAAACCAGCCTGATTCCCTCCTTTTGATTTCTAAATCGAAGCAGTTACATTAACTAGCGAAACTCAAAACTCAATGAAGCCCCAAGCAAGCAAGCCTAAAAAGAAAAGCAAAAAGAAGTTCAAATTAGGATTGCCACCAGCGGCCTTGGTATTTACTGGGGACAACAAGATCGAGACCGTAAATATCAGCATACTCACCTACGATCAAGAGGGCTTAGAAGAAGAGGTGATTTCCTTGGATCAACTTCCTGAAGTATTAAAGACAAAGCGTAAAGTGTTGTGGATTGATGTTGATGGATTACATGATGTAGAACTGGTCGAAAAAATCGGCACTCTTTTTTCGATTCATCGATTGACTTTAGAGGATATTCTTAATGTCCAACAGCGTCCAAAAATGGAAGTATTTGAGGAATATATTTTTGCAGTTTTGAAAATGATACACTGTCCGACACCTGAATCTGAAATAGAAGAAGAGCAAATTAGCTTTCTCTTGATGGATGATATTTTGGTGACTTTTCAGGAAAAAAAGGGCGATGTGTTCACCTACGTTCGAGAGCGAATTGTGGAGTTTAAAGGTAACATCCGAAAACGTTCAGGAGACTATTTACTATACGCTTTACTTGATGCGGTAATAGACAATTATTTTTTAGTATTAGAAAATGTAGGCGAAAAAATCGATGTTTTGGAAGCTAGAGCCATAAACAATCCAGACACTGAGACGCTCAATAACCTATATCAACAACGTCGGGAAATGGCTGAACTTCGTAGAACCGTCTACCCACTCCGGGAAGTGATTGGCGGTTTTGACAAGTATGCCGAGCATAAAATAAGTCCGGAGACCAAGCCATTCATGCGGGACTTGTATGAAAATACGATTCAGGTAATCGAGACTTTAGAGGTATTTCGAGACATGTCATCAGGAGTATTGGACCTGTACATGAATAGTCTTTCCAATAAGATGAATAACGTGATGAAAGTCCTTACGATCATTTCGACCATTTTCATCCCTTTAAGTTTTGTCGCTGGAGTCTATGGAATGAATTTTCAAAACATGCCGGAATTAGGTTGGCGCTATGGTTATTTCTATGTTTTGGCTGGAATGGCCACTGCAACTATTGGAATGCTCTTTTATTTCCGATGGAAAAAGTGGATTTAAAATGCCTTTAAGCTAATATCCATGCTTTTCACCGAGTGCGTTAATGCTCCCATAGAAATGTAATCAACTCCGCATTGTGCCACCTCCTCCAGCGTTACTTCGGTGATTCCTCCGCTAGCTTCTGTGCCAAATCGTCCATCAATTAAATCTACGGCTTCTCTAATGGTGGCATAATCCATATTATCCAGCATCACAAAATCAACGCCTCCTACTTCGATTACTTCTTTGACTTCGGCTAGGTTTCTCGTTTCAATTTCAATTTTAAGCCTGAGGCCATTTACTTTGAGATAAGATTTGGTTCGCTCGATAGCCGCACGAATTCCCCCTGCAAAATCCACATGATTATCCTTTAGCATCACCATATCATAAAGTGCAAAGCGGTGATTGACACCTCCACCGATATGGACAGCCCATTTTTCCATCAATCGAAAGTTCGGTGTAGTCTTCCTAGTGTCCATCAGTCGGGCTTTGGTATGAATGATCTTCTGCGTCAAACGATGTGTGATTGTAGCGATGCCACTCATTCGTTGCATACAGTTCAGAACTAATCGCTCAGATGAAAGAATAGATGCCGCCGGTCCTGACACAATCAAACCGATGTCTCCAAACTTTACAGAATCGCCATCTTTCAACAAAAGCTGCACTTCCAGACGAGGGTCATAGGATTTGAAAATCATCTCTGCTAAATCAAGTCCGGCAATGATTCCTTCGTCTTTAATAATAAGCTGGGCTTTACCTTCCTTATCTGCCGGGATAGCTGCTAAAGAGGAATAGTCACCGGGGCCAATATCTTCAGCAAAGGCTGATTTGATGAAAGATTTTAAGGCTTCTTCAGTCAGGTATTCAGGTCGCATCCCCAAAAATACAGAATCCCTCGAACTGAGGTTCTCTTTTCAAAAAAATGACTAGCCTTTCACGAATTCAAGACTGTAAATTTTCAGGCTACCTGTTTGCAGTGCAACTTTTATGAAGACTTTAAAGAGCCCTTCCTGACTTTGATAATCTCCTATAAATGAACTTACGCTAGGATTGGTTTCGCTTCGATAAACCACCTTAAACCCCATAGAGGGGTTCTTTTTGAAAAAGTCCTTAATCACCAGTTCAGCCTGATTCTTAGAGTATTCCCCTTGCTGACCATTGATATTCAATGAAAGGCTGGAATCAAAATATTTAGCCAAATCTCCACTCGAACCGCCATCAATGGCAGAAATAACTGGATCAATGGATTCATCCAAACTAGCGGCCTTGAAATTAGGCTGACTAGACAAAACCAATGAAAGTATTAAACTTAAAATAAGTGGCATTACTCTGCATAGGCAAATACTAAGCCAAAAAAAGAAGTATGATCAGCAAAAATCTATAGATCAAACAGAGCTGCCCTTTAAGCGTTTGATTCTATTTAATCTCCATTTTGGCTCGAAATATAATATATTTGTGATATGGACAAGAAAGTACTTTTGATGATTCTCGATGGTTGGGGCATTGCGACCAACCCTAATGTTTCGGCTATTGATAAGGCTAAAACTCCTTTTGTAGACTCACTTTACAGGAATTATCCCCATGCAAAATTAGAAGCTTCTGGTCTTGCCGTTGGCTTACCAGAGGGACAAATGGGTAATTCTGAAGTTGGCCATATGAATATTGGTGCTGGAAGAGTGGTCTACCAAGATTTGGTTAAAATCAATTTAGCTGTCTCAAATGGCGAATTAAATACCCACCCAGTACTTGTGAATGCTTTTGCAAAAGCGAAAGCAGGTAAGAAAAAAGTACACTTCATGGGATTACTTTCGGATGGAGGTGTACATGCTCATATCAATCATTTGAAAGGTCTCTGCGATTCTGCAAAAGTAAACGGCGTCACTGATGTTTTCATCCATGCCTTTACAGATGGAAGAGATACCGACCCCAAAGGAGGTTTGGAATACATCAAGGAATTACAAAACCACCTAGCAAAATCCACAGGGAAAATCGCCTCTGTAATAGGTCGATATTATGCCATGGATCGGGATAACCGCTGGGAAAGGGTGAAGCTCGCATATGATGCCCTAGTTAATGGTCAAGGTGAACGCTCAAAAGATATTCTAGCTGCGATCAAAAAATCTTATGACAACAATGTCACAGATGAATTTATCCGTCCAATCATCCATGTGGGGGCAGATAATCAGCCTTTGGCAAAAATTGAAGAAGGTGATTTAGTGGTTTGCTTTAATTTCCGAACAGATCGCGGTAGAGAAATTACCCAAGCTTTGACCCAGCGGGATTTCGAAGATTACAATATGAAAAAATTGAATCTTGACTACATTACCTTCACCAATTATGATAGTACTTTCAAAGGGGTTCAGATCCTTTTTGACAAAGACAATCTCAATAACACCCTGGGAGAGGTACTCGAACGAGCTGGCAAAAAGCAGATTCGAATTGCTGAAACAGAGAAATATCCACACGTAACCTTCTTTTTCTCCGGTGGACGAGAAA
>JAFMBQ010000374.1 GCA_017858365.1 Algoriphagus sp.
CTCAACAACTTCGCTAGCTATAATAAGCTCTATGGATCCATAGGCACCCTGATCGCTTTGATGCTTTGGCTCTTTATCACCTCGATGATTGTTTTGGTTTGCTTTGAGGTCAATGTAAGCTTGGATCTGATTGATGAGAAGAAAAAAGAACGAGAAAACCGTCAAAAATCTAGTAATGAAGAGATTGTCTCGTCCTGAAATAAGTTGATACCAAATCGACTTATTATGGGAAAAGAAATCCTGTCAAAAAGAGGAGTAAACCTCTAGGGCCTTCAGTCTTTGCCCCCCTCCTTTGGCTTTGAAAAATTAATATTTCCTTATATATAAGTCGATTACCCCTTCCATTTAATAATCAACCATACAACTTGAGGTTTAAACTTAACCTCATACTTGATTTTTCCGACCAAAAAAAATACCCTCAATAGGTATCTAACTTTTGAGGGTATTTCATTTCTTCTCAGACCTTTTTTAAAAGTTAAACCATGGCACTATTTCAACTCTAACTGCTGAATCTGTCGATCATTAGGCCCTCGAATTCCTTCAAAAATCGCAATCATTTCTTGAAGTTTTTCGAGATTAGATTGTGCTAGATTATTGGTCTGACTGATATCTTCCTTCAAATTGAAAAGTTGGTATTCAGCGCTATTACCTAATTCAATATTTACGTTTTTCTCTACTTCAGGACCTTGATAGGGTGGGATCATTATCCAGTCACCTGCACGTAGGGCGGTCCTAGAAGTAGCTTCTAGCACGAATGCATCACGCCCTTTTTGGCTTTTCCCCATAAAAGCATCCAATAAATTCTCGCTGTCTGGAGTGCTTTTTTCACTCCCTGCCAAGGAAGCTAGAGAAGCTAATAAATCAATTTGAGTAACCATAGCGTCCGAAACTCCTGGCTTGATTGTTCCTTTCCAATAAGTTACAAAAGGCACTCGCGTGCCTGCTTCGAAGAGCGAATATTTCCCGCCTTTCAAAGGGCCTGCAGGCGTGTGATTACCTATTTTTTCTACTGCATCATCATAGTAACCATCATTAAGTACCGGACCATTATCGCTTGAAAACACGATCATTGTATTCTCTAAAAGTCCTTGTTCTTCGAGTGTTTTTATAAACTCTCCGATTACCCAGTCAGCTTCCAATATTACATCACCCCTAGGCCCCATTCCAGACTTACCCTCAAATCTTGGATGCGGAGTTCTCGGTACGTGAGGCTGCTGCAGCGCATAAAACAAAAAGAAAGGTTGGCCGGATTGGGCACGCTCACCTACATAGGATTTTGCCTGATCCAAGAAATGATCAGCCATACCAACATCGCTCCACTTGGCCTGTTCTCCGCCTTTCATAAAGCCAATTCTCGGAATTCCATTGACGATACTATTGTTATGGCCATGGTGCCATTTCATGGCCAACAGTTCTGGATTCGAGATAGCTGTCGGCTCTCCCTCAAAATTAGTCTCATAATCCACTTGAATCGGATCATTGGGATCCAAATTAACCACTTTCCCATCTTGAATATAGACCGTAGGCACTCGGTCTTGTGTCGCCGCCAAAATATGAGAATAATCAAAGCCCACCTGATTGGGTCCTGGCGAAATCTCTTTATTCCAGTCAACATCGCCCGCACCTAAGCCCATGTGCCACTTTCCAATTACCGCGGTATGGTAGCCTTGTTCTTTCAATATTTTCGGCAAAGTGAGTTGTGCAGTATCGATCAAGAGTGGAGCTGTGCCAGGAAGAATTTTTGCCTCAGAATTCCTCCAAGGATAAGTCCCTGTCAATAGTGCGTATCGACTCGGCGTGCAAGTGGCTGAGGAAGCGTACCCGTTGGTGAACCGCAAGCCTCCATTCGCGAGCAGGTCCATATTGGGAGTCTGAAGCGTCCCCGCACCATAGGCACTGACATCTCCATACCCGAGGTCATCTAGGTAGATAAAGATAATATTTGGACTAGAAGGCGTTGATTCTACGTCTTGAGCTGGTTGGGGAGCACAACTTTGAAATAAAAACAACAAACTCAACAGACCTGAGAAATAGTTAAAAGAGAATAGTTTTATCATCGCTAGTTTGGGTTAGTGGTTCACTAAACTATTGAATTTTAGTCTTCCTTCAAGCCAAACTTACTGTTCTGAGAAAATTTTTAACTCTTAAAAATCCCTATTTTTACAAAAGTCAAACTCTACACTATGAAAAATATTCGCCTTTCCTTTATTGTTTTCATTGGACTAGCCTTTCTAATTAGCTGTTCCGAACCCACTCCAAAAATGATCCCCGATTCTGAAATCAATACTTGGTTTGATGCCGAGTATGAGGAACTGCTCCAGATGAGCCCACTTCAGCTGACGGCTCAGGGCAGAAAGGATCGCTATGGAGAAATCGATGATATGAGTGAGGCTGGGGAAGATAAAAAACTGGCGTGGATGGAGGAAAGTGTGAAGGAGCTTAAAGAAAAATTTCTTTTTACATCACTCAGCGAGGAAGCTAAAGTATCCTATGATCTCTGGGTATATCAATATGAGATGGAGAAAGCTGATCATGAATTCAGACGCATGAATTACGTCTTTAATCAGATGACAGGTCCGCATACCATGCTACCAAACATGATTATCAACTTCCACAAGGTGGATGATGCATCTGATATGGAAGCGTTGATTTCAAGATATAAGGAGGCTGGCCGGGCAATGAATCAGCTACTCGAGCGTGCGAAATTACAAACTCAATCAGGAGTGAGACCGCCCAAATTCGCCTATGAATTTGTGATTCAGCAGTCGAAAGCGCTTCTTTTAGGACAGCCTTTCGTGGATGGTGGTGATCTGAATTCTCCAGTCTGGAATGATGCCTTGGGGAAAATCGAGGCCTTGGAAAAATCCGGTAAAATCACCGCAGAGCAGGCAGAACAATTCCGAACTCAAGCAAAAGAAAATCTTATAAACAGCTTTCAACCTGCTTATACTGATTTGATCGCCTGGTTGGAATCAGAACTCCCCAATTTGGAAGAAAAGCCAACAGGAGTCAGCCGTCATGAAATGGGCAATGCCCTTTACGCACACAAACTAAAGTCCTCCACCACGACCAATCTTACCGCAGATGAAATCCATCAAATCGGACTAAATGAGGTCAAACGAATTCAGGAAGAAATGTTAGCGATCAAGGAGCAGGTTGGATTTGAAGGAGATTTAAAGGAGTTTTTCAGTTTTGTAAACAGCGATCCACAGTTCTTTTTCCCGAATACAGATGAAGGAAGACAAGCCTATCTAGATCAAAGTACTGCCTTCTTAGATGAGATTAAAAAGAAACTTCCTGACTATTTTGGGATCCTACCCAAAGCTGATTTGGTTGTAAAGCGCGTCGAGGCATTTCGTGAGCAGGATGGTGCTCCGCAGCATTATAACCAAGGGACTCCAGATGGCAGCCGGCCAGGAACCTATTATGTTCACCTATCGGACATGAATGCCATGCCCAAAACCACCATGGAAGGTGTTGCTTATCACGAGGGAAATCCAGGTCATCACATGCAAGTTTCTATTGCACAGGAGCTGGAATCCGTACCCAAATTCCGCACCCAGATGGGTTTCAATGCTTATGTAGAAGGTTGGGCACTTTACTCCGAAGCCTTAGCAAAAGAAATGGGGCAGTATCAAAACCCTTATTATGATTTTGGTCGATTGGTCAATGAAATCTGGAGAGCGATCCGGTTGGTCGTAGATACAGGAATTCACTCCAAGGGCTGGACAGAGGCCGATGCAATTACCTATTTCTCAGAGAATTCATCGATCGCACCTGGCGCAATTGAGGCAGAAGTACGCCGCTACATGGTTTTTCCTGGACAAGCAACAGGCTATAAAATCGGCATGATCAAAATTCAAGAACTTCGTAAGATGGCTGAAACAGAATTGGGAGACAAATTCGATTTGAAAGGATTTCATGACACCGTATTAGGCGGAGGAGCTCTTCCATTGGATATCTTGGAAAAAGTGGTGAAGCAATGGGTGGAAGCGGAAAAGGCGAAGACTGCCGAGTAGTTTTTACATTACGCAGTGAGCAGAATTAGGGGGTAGTATTGAAACATTCCTATTCAAGGATAAGAAGCTAGACCAAAACAAACTGGGTAGAAAAATAGGTGAAACAACTCGAATTGAGCTTTACTATGAAAGTCAGTAAGCACTTCAGAAGAGAGAAATCTTCGCTATGAAAGAATTTGGAAATTATTTTTCGATAAAATCAAAAAATAATAGCTGTAAAATCAAGGGGTTAGCATAAAATCACAAAAAGGAGTTTGCATAAAATAAGAATAGGCTTACTTTTGCAGACCTAAACAAGCGAGACCACGCAAGTTTAAATTTTAGAGGAGTGGCAGAGTGGACGTCCCGATAGCTATCGGGAGCAGCGATCTTGAAAACAAATCAAATAAATAGAGGAGTGGCAGAGTGGTCGATCGCGGCGGTCTTGAAAACCGTTGTACCGTGAGGTACCGGGGGTTCGAATCCCTCCTCCTCTGCACTAAAAACCCAAGCTAAATACTTGGGTTTTTT
>JAFMBQ010000375.1 GCA_017858365.1 Algoriphagus sp.
GAAAGATAAGTTTGCAAAGGAGTTTTTAAAAAATTTATAAAATTATTTAGATGAATGTTATTATTCAAACAAAGTTTTTGATGGTATTTTGTTGGTTCCTGGAACTCCCAGGGAGAATTGAGGGATAGGTGTGAAAAATTCATTGTTTTGAAAATGAATTTGAAACGTTAATCACAAATTATCATACGCTTAATAAGTTGATTAGCTATTTAAGCATAATTTCAAAAAATCATCAAATTTATTTTTTAAGTTTATTCTTTTAAGTAGTTAAATAAAAGGTTATGTTTTATAAATTATTTATCATTCAGTGGTTTTACAAATTCATTATAGAACAGGAGCCAGGTAATGTATTTATAGTAGTTATTTTATTAGCTATATTGTCTAATTTTTTATATGTACTAAAGTTTATTAAACCTTTTTTAATAAGCTTGTTTTTTAAAAATAAGCTCGAAATTCAATATTTTAATGCATCAAAAAGTAATATAAATGATCATAGCTTAAGTGTAGAAGATGAAATTTGGTATAATGGTGCTGTCATATATTTTCATTGGAAAGTAAAAGGCGCTTTGTATGTAAAAGTACTACCGAATCAGAAATTAATTATTGGTAATATGTCCAAAGCAATTTTGACCAAAGAAAATAGGAAATTTACACTTATTGCAAGGGGCTTGTTTGACTCAAAATCTGCTGAAATAGAAATACCTGCAACAAATATAATTTTAGCAGACTTAACAGAATACAGTAGGAAAGTGCCAGCAAGTTATATTTTTGAAGCAATAACTAGTTATTTAAAGTATTCAAAATTATTTAATCTTGGAATTCTTCAAAAAATTTCCGATAAAGTGAATATTAGCAAGCGAATTATTAAAAATAGTTTGACATTAAATATTTCATTATTTAAAAAAAATTTTAATAAAGCTTCAAAAATTGGATTGAATATTTCACAAAAAAGAAGTTCAATAAAGTATAACCAACTGAATTATACTTTTTCAACAAGGAAATATAATGATATTTTAAAAAAAACCTAAAGTAAAATAATATGAATGAACATGTTGATTATCGTGCCAAAAAGGCAAATGGTTTAACTAAATTTTTTTGGTGGTGCGCAGGTGCTGATGCAGAAATCCTCAAATATTCAAGTTATTCAGATCATGTTAAATATGGCGGAATTGGCGCTGTTGTATTAGCAACAGGAGTAATGGCATTTATATCAATGTCTTTCGCAATCAATTCATTATTTGATTCAAAAATGGCTGTTTATTTTATCGGAACAGCCTGGGGATTAATAATTTTCAATTTGGATAGATTTATTGTATCTTCAACAGGAAAAGGAGATGGGGAAGATTCGATAGGTGGTCAGGAATTTATGAATGCATTGCCAAGAATTGTAATGGCTATTTTATTGGGTTTAGTTATTTCCGCACCTTTGGAAACGAAAATTTTTGAGAAGGAAATTCTGGGAAAATGGCAGGAATATAAGTTTAAATCAAGCATAGATAACGGATATAAGATTGATCAGTTTTATAGGATGAAAACCTTAATGATTGACTCTACCATCGCAGAAACGAAGGAAGAATTATTAAGGCAAGAAGAAAAAGTTAGAGTGGCAAGGGAGAGAGCGACAGCGGAAAGGCATAGAGGAGGAATAGGAGACCAATGGAGAAGAGATACGGCAACACTAAATTTTGAGGAAAAAGAACTTTTAAAGCTTCGTGATGATTTGGATAATTTACAGTTAGAAAGAAACCAATTTGATGTTAGTCGGGAAAATGAAAAAGAATCAGCACGAGATAGTATAATGAAGGAAGAAGCAGGTTTTCTTGATAAATTGATGATGTTGGAAATTCTGTCCAGTCATGCAAAGAATATTGATGTTGTAGATACTAAAACGGGCGAACCAACCGGTGAAAAAGAGGAAATTTATGGCGCAGCAGGGTGGCCTATTTGGTTAATAAGGATATTATTTATGTTAATTGAAATAGCTCCTGTATTATTGAAGCTTATGTTGGTCAAAAGCCCTTATGATTTCATGTCTGAAAATGTAAGTCAAATATTAGAAACTAAACAAGGGATATCCATTGAACATTTGACAGATGAACATTCTAAGTTACATAAACTAAAAAAGAATTTAAATCCCCGACGGATTATTAATATTATTGAACATCAAAATAATGCGGAAGAATCCAATGCAAAACATCTGATTGACGAATTCGCAGCTCAGGAAAAAATTGAAATTTCAGAAGATCCTAAAGCTTTTGATTTATCAAAGGAATGAAATAAAGCTTTATGATTATAAATACTACAGATAAAGAAAAATTCTTTATTTATATCGGAGATTTTCAAGGAACCTTCTATACCCCACAGAAGAGTGCTTTGGATACTACTCAAATAATCGAATTTAACGAACTTCCTCATGATGTTAGAATAATTGAAGGAAATTTGTATAATGTAGAGGAATTAACGGAATTCGACAGAGATACCTTTGTTAATAAAACTTCATTATCATTAAAAAATGCCTCCAATATAAAGATTTATAAAAAGGGATTCGAAAATGAAAATCGAATCCCTGATTTATTTACGTTCAATGAATTATTGATCATTAAGCCAGAGGTTGATTATTCCTGGGAAATAGAAAATAAAACTTATGGGAAAATTAAAGGTAGAGCCATAGGAATTTATAAAAAGTCTGATTTTCCTGAAAAAGCACCTCCACCAAATTCACCAAAGCCACCAGTTCCAGATGATAGCATTAATGGAGGTACTGAACGTCTAACAATTACGCCTGGGCCAATAGTACCTCCTCCGGCACCAAATGGTTTCGGAATATTTCCTTTCTCAAATATGAGTTTTTCCACTTGTTTGGAATGGTTACTTTGGCTTTTAGCAATCATAGCGTTTATTCTTTTATTAAATTGGCTTTTTACATGGTGCAACAGTGGTTCACCAATGCCTTGGACTGCAGAAAACTGCTGTGACAAAATTAAAATAATAGAGGAAAAAGTTAAAAAATTAGAGGATAAGCAGGAGAGATTAAAAAGGGAGTTGGAAGTCATTGAAAATGAAAATGAGATAGATAGAAGAAGAAGAAGAGAAAATGGAAGAACAGGTGTACTCACTATTTCGCTCATTTGGAATACGTTGGATGATGTTGATTTGCACGTAAAGACACCAGCAGGTGAAAAAATATTTTATGGTAAAAAAATAAGTTCCGATGGTGGAGAATTGGATGTTGATATGAATGCAGGTTTAATGTCAGAGGCACCCATTGAAAATGTTAGATGGCTAACAAACCCGCCTTTGGGTAAATATAAGATTATTGCCAATTTTTTTTATAAAAATACCAATAATCGTGAAGTTCCTTTTACAATAGAAATAAATTATCGAGGAAACTCGCAGCAGTTTAGTGGCACGCTTAATTATGTGGGTGAAAGTATATTAGTTCATGAACTAGATGTTAATCAATAAGCTATGGCTGCTTTTCACTTAATTGGTTTTGACAAGGATTTACTGGCTAAAGTGCCAAAGGACATAAGCAAAAGGCAGCTTTTTGTTTATAATGTATTATCAATAATGATTTGGGTTGTGATATTAATTTGTGTTTTTTCTTCAATTATTTATGCACAGTTAATATTTGATAATCTTATAATTTCTATATCGGTGGCATTATTTATGGGTTTTATTATCCATAATCTTTACAAATTATTCGTAATAACAACTTTAAATGGTTCAAAAATTGAATTAGGTAAAGTCCAGAAAAATAAGGAAAGTTTCAATGAGACCTTTTCTAAAATTGATTTAGAGAATACTTCAGATGAAGCTATAGCATTAGAGATTTATAAATTAAAAGAAATATTAAGAGTTATCCCAGAATATCAAAAAATAGATAACGAAAGGAATGGAAACAGATTATTAACCTTGTCAATAAAAATAATAATTATTGCAATAATCAGTTTTGTTTTTTCAACTGGTTTGGAATTATTTATTTTTAAGAGTAAAATTAATGAAGTAGTTGTTGAAATAAAAAATCGTATCAATGATAATGAAAGTTTATATCATTGGAAACCTTTTTTTAAAGAAAATTCTGAAAATAGGCTTTTTAGAACAAGTTCTTTATTACTAAATATTAATATTTTAAATCTGGGTTTAGGTAATTCAAAATACTTATTTGATATTCTCATACTGTTAGTTTTCATGATGCCTTTATATTTAGCAACAACCAGCAAGGAAATATATGCTGGGGCATATATAAAAGAGTTAGTATTGAAAGAGATTTATATTAATAATTATCATAATCTTACTACAGAAAAATATTGTAAAAGTTTAAATAGGGTAAATGATAATTTGATTACTAAATCAATGTAAAATTAATAATATGCCCGAGAGAAGGAAGTTTAATATAGGTAGTATTGTATTTTGGCTAAGTCTTGGTTTTTTCTTTTTTTTTATTATATTTAAAATTGCTGAGGATTTATTCGATAAAGAAGGAATTGCCGAAAAATTATTCCCTTTACCAGAGGAATCAC
>JAFMBQ010000376.1 GCA_017858365.1 Algoriphagus sp.
ACACAGGAAATGAATGATTCCGAATCTACTGCAACCATGGAGTCCATACCTGCTGCCTCGGTATTATTTAGCAATCAAGAGACTACAGCAATCATTAATTCTTACTTGGACTTGAAAGATCAATTAGTAGCTACTGATGGCGAAAAAGCCAGCGCCGCTGCTAAGAGTCTTCTTTCTGTTTTGGAGAATTCAGAGACCCAAACCAAGGAGAGTCTGAAAGTTGCCGTAGGACAAATCGCTGATTCTACCGATCCGGAAATTCAGCGAACGGCATTTGATCTGGTTTCTCAGCAAGTATTGATTCTTGCAAAAAGCGCAGTGCTCACGGAAGGGAAACTGTACAAGCAATATTGTCCGATGGCTAAAAACAATACAGGAGCTTTCTGGCTGAGTAGTTCGGAGGAAATCAGAAATCCATATTTCGGCGACAAGATGCTGAAATGCGGTTCGGTCGAAGAAGAAATTTAAAAAAAGTCCCGGTTTATCCATAGACTTTTGAAGACTAGATAAACTGGGGAGTTATTTTAATTTATTTGACTTCTTTTAGCTAAATATCTGTCCTTGAAATATCTATTTGAAGTGCAAATTCTTTTGATTTGAATGATAAAGTAAAAGGTTTGGTTAGATAGATCAATGATTTAGCTTTTGAAAACAAGTCCAAATCTGTTGAAAAAGACAATCTCTAAACTAAATTTTCTTAAATCAAACCATTGTAATTTTCTGTTATTCAGGATTAATGGCTTAGTAATGTTAATATTGTAAAATGAATTTTACGGACACACCAAACCAGTACCTGGATAAGCTGAGTAAGCAAAATAAAGACCCTAAATACATCAGTGGTCAGCAACATATTGACCATTCACAGTCATTCCAAGGTAATATCGAAAACTTCATTGGCTTTGCCCAAGTGCCTATAGGTCTAGCCGGCCCCTTACTTTTGAACGGTACAGCCGGGATTAGTAAGCATTGGATCCCGATGGCGACGACAGAAGGAGCTCTTGTAGCATCTTATGATAGAGGCATAAAGGCTGGCTCATTAAGCGGAGGATTTATATCCAGAACTATTTCCAATAAAGTACAGCGGAGTCCATATTTTGAATTTGATAGCTTGATAGATGCCTTACACTTTGCGACTTGGATAAAATTTATAGAACCATTAATAAGTATTGGAGTTAGCCAAGCTAGTAGCTACGCCAAGCTTTTAAACATAGAAGTCTTGCATGAAGGAAATGGGGTACATGTAACTCTTTCTTTCGAGACTGGTGCAGCGGCAGGTCAAAACATGGTGACCTTAGTTACTGATCAGGTATTGAGACAAGTTTTAGATCAAGCACCTCTGAAACCAACTCTATTTTATATAGAGGCAAATATGTCAGGAGATAAAAAAGCAAATTTCAGGTCTCTAAGTAATGTGAGAGGACGAAAAGTAATTTCTGAAGTGGTGATTTCGAAAGAAGTTATTCAGAAGGTACTCAAATCAACTGCTGAGAATATTTCAAAATTCTGGCAGACGGGTACTTTGGCTGCCATCCAATCTGGTGCAGTTGGTAATCCTGCGCACATTGCGAATGCACTAACAGCTATATTCATAGCATGTGGTCAGGATGTGGCTTGTATCGCAGAGGCAGCAGTTGGGATTGGTAGAATGGAGGCTAAGCCTAATGGTGATTTGTATGCATCGATGACATTGCCAGGATTGATTGTGGGTACAGTTGGAGGCGGTACAGGATTGCCTACACAAAAGGAATCACTTGAATTAATGGATTGTAGTACACCTGAGGATGTTGGGAAGTTTGCGGAAATTTGTTGTGCAGTGGCCTTGGCCGGAGAATTGTCTATCGGTGCAGCTATAGCAGAGGGTCATTTTGCAGCTGCGCATAAAGCTCACGGTAGGAAAAGAATCATGAAAAAAGACAGCTCATTGGACTTTGTCAAGGGTTAAGGATTATTTCATTACCGCTTTTCTATCCAAAAAAAATTAATTATTCCTCATCTCGGCGTAAGCTATTACTTTTCCGTCTTGCTAATCAATAGTTCTCAGGGTGTAATCCAGTAGCTATCCGGAGCAATTAAACCCTACTATTTCTTGGAATTTGTAATTCCATTTCCAAAAAAGTCAACACCCTTCGGGGTTGTTTTCTCCACCATCATTTCCCTATTCCCCCTGTTTCATTGAGAGCTATTGAAAGATTCAATCCCTTCGGGATTTTTAGCTAGGATTACAGGCTGATGCGATTGGATGAAAGTCTTTAACAAATGAAAGAATATGAGGCACTTTGCTATCAAGATACTAGAAAGCTGAAGCGAGCTAACAGCCTTGAATTCACAACAGTTCCGACTATTATTCTTAAACATTGTTGTAAGCTGGCTTTCTACCTTTTCAGCCTAGAATCCATTAGTTTTCACTATCAATTATCTGCTGAATCAAATCCGATAAATTTGAATCCTTAAAATCTGCTTGTAAATAAAAAGGATGGTATATTAAATCCTTTCGTTTTATGTAAGCAGTGCTGAGTCCCGCTTTCTTTGCTCCAAATAAATCCCAATCATGTGTTGCAACCATTACAATATCGGCAGGTCTTAATCCTTCTTGTTTAGCTGCTGATTTGTAAATATCCATGAAGGGTTTATACTTTTTCACCTCATCAACGGAGTAATACGAATCAAAAAGGCCAATAATTCCTGCATTGGAAAGTTGTTCTTTTATCATGGCCAATGATGAATTTGAAACGGCAATCACACGAATGTCTTTTTCCCTTAATAGTCTAAGCGCTGGTGGCACATCCTCGTAAGCAGGCAACTTTCTAAATTCGCCAAGTATCTCGGTCTTTATCTTCTCGCTTAAAGGTTTATTGTTCTCGAAAAAAAGATTCTCTAAAGCAACTTCAGCTAATTCTCCGAAATTCTTGTATTCTCCCATAATTCCCATAATAGTGGAGCTATGCAATAAGTTTGTAAACCAATATTTTAGAACATATTTATCATTAAAGTGCTTCTCAAACTGCTGCTTAAGTAAGTTTAGGTTCAATAGGGTTTCATTCATGTCGAAGAATACTGCTCTTTTCATTTTTTAGCTATTTATATAGTATCACATGTATAAAATTGTAGCCTCGCTCACAAGCTTGCATACAACATTCTGCTTTCACCAATATTCAGTGATATTTTTTATTTAGTTGAATTTAGTCATCTTAGGTACAGATCCAAGGCATCCAGTGGACATAGTATTTGATCAAACCCTTTTGAATCGTTTTGAAAATAATTGGCAGGCTTAATTTCCAAATTATAGTCAAAGCATCACCTTCTATGTCGTTTATGCTAGCTTATAATACCACGATAAAGCCGAGGCAAGCGCTGCTGAGGAGCAACTTGCCAAGAAATAATAGTTTGGTCCGATAGCGTTCCGATTTACAGCCAAGCCCCTCCTAAGATCAGATTTTTTTAGGAACGTAGTTCAGGATAGCAATCGCGAGTATTTCTGCTTTTTTTTGGATTGGTACCCCCTATAAAAGCCCAAGGGTAACACCCTATTTTCTACCGCATATACTTTTCCTTTAAATGAATATTTTAAGTTTTAATAGGGATTACTTGGTTTTGATATGGGGCCTTGACTAGTAAGGAAGTAAAAAGGCCGAAGATTGCTCCTCGGCCCTTAGTGTTAAGTATAAATCAGCAAGGATTAAGCTGAAAAAGGGTGATTTTTTCAACCATTAGGCGGGTTATTCCCGCTTACCTTTTTGCTCAAAGTGTTTCCTGAGTTCTTCCAAGATTGCTTTGGCTTTAATTACATTCATTCGTACCCCTTATTTTTACCCCCATATCATAAACCAGTAAGGAGATATAGGATTAAACTGAAAGTAGGCATCTAATTTCGGTAATTTTAATTTGAACTAGTATTTAGCCTCCCAGAACGAAATATGCATTAAAGGTAGCATAATACTTTAATTCATATCCGTGTGACTGTAAATATAATACCAACTCATTTGTCTTTAATAGGTGGAGATCCAATGAAAATGAGTGCATCTCAATAATTATGACTTTTGGCTGATATAGCTTTAAGTTGATTGACTTTAGCACTTTGAAATCATAGCCTTCTACATCTATGGAAAGAAGGTGAATTACTTGTTCCTTAGGTAAATTTTCAGCTAAGATTTCATTCAGTGTTCTAGTCTTCATGATCAACTTATCAGTAAATTCCCAGCGGTGAGAATTTGCTGCCAAGAACTCTTCGCTGGCTGTACTTACCCTATTTTCTTTCGATACATAAAAAGTAACCTCCTCCAATTCATCAGATACTAGAGTACAGATTGAAATATCTCTTGGTCTAATTATTTTATGCTTTTCGATTAATTCTTGGTTCCCATCAATACAAATCCCTGAACCTCCATTCAAATAAAAAAGAAAGGTATTTGAATCACTAACAGGATCATTACAACCTACATCTATATAAAAAAGATCTTCATCAGGGACTTGGCGGAGGAGCATATATAAGATCATATCTTCTCCTGTTTGTGAGAAA
>JAFMBQ010000377.1 GCA_017858365.1 Algoriphagus sp.
AAAGACGATTGCTCAAGCGATCGTAGCAGCTCAAATACCAAAACGTTTGATCACGCTAGGCATTACGCCAAACCGGCCAGAAACTGGCTATGGATACATCCAGTATCATGAGAACTCTGATTCAGATGTGATGAAAGTGAAAACTTTCACTGAAAAGCCTAACCTCAAGCTTGCTAAAACATTCCTCGATAGCGGAGATTTTGTTTGGAATTCCGGCATATTTATCTGGAAAACTAGTAGCCTAATCGATGCATTTGAGGAGTATATGCCAGACTTGGCAGAGATTTTCGATGAAGGATTAGCTGTCTTTGGTTCTGAAAGAGAAGCTGCATTTATTTCTCGAGCTTATACCCAATTGAAAAGTATCTCGATTGACTATGGTGTGATGGAAAAGTCTAATCAAGTTTACGTCTTGCCGTCAGATTTTGGATGGTCAGATCTGGGCTCTTGGAATAGTCTCTATGATGTCGCCAAAAAAGACGAAGAAAAAAATGTAGTGGAGGCAAATGCAATTCTCTATGAAACGGAAAATTGTTACATCAAGCTTGATAGTGATAAGCTCGTGGTGATTCAAGGCTTGGATAACTACTTGGTCAACGAGACTGGAAATGTACTTTTAATTTGCAAGCTGGACGATGAAAAGAAGTTCAGGGAGTTTGTATCCAACGCACGAAAAAAAGGGGAAGAATTTATTTAATCCTTCCCCTTTTATTAAACTATTATTTTTTTCGTTGTCTTATAGCCTCATAGATGGCCACTCCAGCAGAAACTGAAACGTTTAAGCTTTCAATATGTCCTGCCATTGGAATTTTTACCCTATCATCCATGATGCCGAATAGCTCATTGGATATCCCATCCTCTTCTGAACCCATAATCATTGCCACAGGCACAGAAAAATCTGCTTCGTACATAGATTTTTCTGTCTTCTCAGTAATTCCAATTAGAATCAAGCCGGATTTTTGCAAGTCTCTGCACGTATAGAATAAGTTTTTGACTCGTGCTATTGGAAGGTGATTTAATGCTCCCGCAGATGTCTTGAGCGCATCTGCATTGATCTGAGCACTTCCCTTTTCAGGAATTACGATCGCATCTACACCTGCACATTCAGCCGTCCGAGCGATTGCTCCGAAGTTCCGGACATCAGTGATTCGATCCAAAATCAATATTAGTGGCGATTTTCCTATTGCAAAACAGCTTTCGATTACATTATCCAAAGAGGCATATTCTATCGCTGACATTTGAGCGACTACACCTTGATGATTTTTTCGAGTGATTCTGTTCAGCTTCGCATCTGGAACGCGGACGATTGGAATCTTTTCAGCTTTGCAAAGCTGAAGCAATTCCTTAATTAAATCATTGTTTAGTTCTTTCTGAACGAGTACTTTATCAATGTCCTTGCCTGCCTGGATTGATTCCATGACAGCTCTGGTTCCAAAAATGAAATCTTTTTCGTGGGCTCCTTTTTCAATTAGAAAGCCATCTTTCCGCTTCTCCATAGGGATATGTTCTTGAACCAAACCGGCTGATAGGCTCGAGAGCGATTCAATGTATAATAATGTGGGCTGAGTATATTTTTTACCCGGGCAAAGGTAAAGCGAATTTTCGAACTCTCGTTCATCCCCCCATAAGACCAAACTTCTCTGTCTAAATAGAAATTTACTTCTTGAGGAGCGCCCATTACGATATAAATCATGCCTTTGTCTGTTTTCCAGCCTTCTTTAAAATCGGTGAAAAGTAAATTAGAAAACTCGATCTGTCTAAAATATTCTCGGATCAAGTCTTTCGCAGTTTCTGGATTCCGGGTTAAACCGATCCAATATTCATCTAGAGCTTTTTTCTTATCCGTTGCTAACAGTAATGATTCGTGCTCTTTTCGAGTTGAAATATAGGTAACCATTTGGACCATTTCCTCCCAATCTTTCACCTTCGGGAATGCTTCATGAGTAGTTTTCAAAACTATTCCAGTCAACTTGGAAGTGTCACTCTGGATAAAATAATATCCGATTTTATCGAGTGATTTGGGTACGTTGGACAAGAAATCACCCTCGTCTACTACTTCTAATTCTTTTGGAACTGATGCCGGCTTTGTTTCCATTGGAGGGTAGGGCACTTCAAAATTTATAGGGTAATAAAATGAGTGCAAGTTTGGTCCACCACTTTTCTTGAAAAGTAAGGAATTGCCCGAGTTCAAATAGGTTTGATCAAACCCCACCCCGTTGGCATAATAGGCAGCAAAATCAGGAAAATCGAATAAAAAGGGACTTTTGAGATCTAAATGATAATAATATTCATCACCCTGTCGGGTATCTAAAGCAGTGAAAAGAAGAACTGTAGTTGCATCCTCTGAGGATATGGTTAGCTCCTTTTCAAAAACCCAATGCCGATCAGTATCATGTGTCAGGTCATTCGCAGTTAGAATCATGGTTTGATCACCAAGAATTTCTTCTGTGTAGGAATTTAACAAAGCATAGGTGAAGCTGAAGGTGTTGAACTCCTGATTTTGTTCGATTTTCTCCACAACAAATTGAGTCTTAAACGCTGTTTCAGACATTTTAACAGGAACAATCTTTAATCCCAATCGCGAATAGCGGGAATACCGAAGTGCCTGATTGAGATTGCTAAGATTTTTTTGTGAAAATGCATGAGCTCCTATTCCAAAGAAAAGGAAACTAAAAAGTATGATTTTAATCGTTTGTTGCTTCATTAGGTGATTTTCTCGGTTTTAAAAATTAACCTTACTTTTGCCAAAATAGTAAAATTTTAAATGGCTACCTATACAACGGAAATCGCATCTGACAAGTTGGTCAGTGACAACCCTATTCATCAACGTCTTCTTAAAGCATACATTGCTGCGAAGCCATTTATCTCAGGCGATCTTCTTGAAGTAGGCTGTGGCGAAGGCCGTGGTGTGGAGGAGTTATTGCCTTTGTCTGAGAGTTATATTGGGTTGGATAAAATTGGGGAAATCATTGAAATGCTCCAAAAGCGATTTTCTGGAGTAGATTTCCGTCAAGCCGTAATTCCTCCTTTTGTTGGTTTCGAAGATAATTCTTTTGATACCATCGTTTCTTTTCAAGTCATTGAGCATATCCCTGATGACAAACTTTTTCTTCAGGAAATCTATCGGATGCTCAAGCCTGGAGGAAAAGCCATTATCTCTACTCCGAATATTACACATACGCTGTCGAGAAATCCTTGGCACGAGCGGGAATATACGCCGCAGGAATTGATTGATTTAGCTTCGGGAATTTTCGATACCGTCCAAGCCAATGGAATAGGAGGAAATGAAAAAGTTTGGGCCTACCATGAAGCAAACCGTAAGTCAGTTCAGAAGATCATGCGCTTCGATATTTTTGATTTGCAATACAAATTGCCAGCAGCGATTCTTCGAATGCCTTACGAAATCTTAAACCGGATGAATCGGAACAAACTGCACAAGCAGCAAGGGAATTCCGTGGTGGATATTTCGCACGAAGATTACTTGGTCGTAGATGATCCGAAGAAAGGCTTGGATTTGTTTTATGTGTTGGGGAAGAGGGCCTAATACAAAAACCCAAACAGCCAAAGTGGGATTTTTGAGCCAAAGCCAAGCTGTATTCCATCAGCAGCTACAAATGAATTCGGTTCATTATTGAGTTGTGCGTTTGACTTATTAGCACCTCCCACCTCAAATAGATAAGTTTCATCTACTAAAAAATCGCCAGATTTTGGAAGATTTACTTCATGTCCTGAATTTCTCAGTTGGTTGAGAAAAAAAGTTTCTCGTTCATTTCCGATGTTGATTTCTTGCCTGGAAATGGCATTTCCGAGATTGGTATTTTCCAAATAAATCTTTTCAGGTTTTTGAAGAATGCTGGTTGATTTCCCAGCAGCTTGTAATGAATTGATGATTTTAGACTTTTCCAAATAATCGAGATAGACCAAAAGGGTATTTCGGGTCAATCCAATTTTTTCGCTCAGCTTTGAGATATTTGGAATGAAGGGTACGCTCTGAGAGAGAACATAGAGTAGCTGGTACAGCTTTCGGATATTTTGAGGATCAATCCCTTTTATAAACTGTAAATCTGTTTCTAAGACTAGTTTTAAGACTTGCTCAATTCGAATGAAATAGGTGCTGGGATTTTCTTTGAAGAACGGGTAATACCCCCCTTTAAGGTAGGCCGGGAAATGAGCTAATGGCTTGAAGGTTTTTGTGACTTCTATGGCAATAGATTCGTGCCTAGTCAGTAAGGTGGCTAAAGGAATAGCTTCGAAATCCGCAATTCCTTCAATTTTTAAATATTCTCGAAAAGAAAGCCCGGGCAGATTATAGAAAACAGCCCTTCTGGATAAATCTACATTTTCTTTAATCAAATCGATGATGGAGGAGCCTGTGAAAATGATTCTGAGTTTTCGTTGGAAATCGTAGCTGTTTTTGAGCTCTCTCGCCCAGTTGGGATACTTATGGACTTCATCAAGGATGAGAAGTTCGCCCCCCAATCTTTCAAATTCATCTGCAAGGGCG
>JAFMBQ010000378.1 GCA_017858365.1 Algoriphagus sp.
ATTGCTTGTACGTCCTCTTGTATTGCACAATCGACGATCTCCTGTACAGATCGATTATGTCCAAGGTGAATCACTTCACATCCTGTGGATTGTATAATCCGACGCATGATGTTAATCGCAGCATCATGCCCATCAAAAAGCGATGCTGCCGTGACGATTCGGATATGGTTTTTGGGTTTGTAAATCTCTTGGGAAGTAGTCATTGATTTGGGTAAATCTAGTTGGTTAAGAAAATGGAATCCAAAGCCTGAATTCCATTTTCGAATTGCTTTGCGAATATACAGAATTCAATAAAGATGGCCCTCAGCTAGTGGTAAGAAAACGAAATAATATTTGGTAGTCGGTGAATAGATTCTTTCAAAAGAATTTCTAAAAATTACAAATATGCCATTTCGACCCTAACCACTAAATACCAGAAGAAATCATAATAGGCATCCTTAAAAATATCCTCAATTGCGTAAAGTGAGAAATAATTAGATTGGGAAAAGACTATTAACGCTTTGATTTGAAGCTTTATCTCTTCCTTCAAAAAAGTAGATTTCTTCTGGAAGGTTTTATAATATTCGGGATCTGTTTAGTTTAGCGATAGATTAACCACCCAAAATTCATGTCTTCAAAAAATTATGCGTTTTTCGTCTCCATCACAGCCGCACTTGGTGGCTTTTTGTTTGGCTTTGATACTGCTGTAATCTCTGGTGCGGAGCGAGATATCCAAGAAGTCTGGCAACTCAGTGATTGGTTGCATGGTCTAGCAATCGCTTCGGCTCTTTATGGTACAGTCATCGGAGCGCTGTTTGGCGGATTTCCTGCAGATCGATTTGGTCGAAAGAACAGCTTACTTTGGATAGGCTTGCTTTATTTCGTTTCTGCTTTTGGTTCTGCCATGGCTTGGGATGTAACCTCTTTTACCATTTTTAGATTTATCGGGGGATTAGGCGTTGGTGCTTCCTCAGTCGTGGCACCCATGTATATTTCTGAGATCGCACCAGCAAAAAACAGAGGGCTTCTAGTTGCCTTGTACCAATTCAACATTGTCTTTGGAATTGTCATCGCGTATGTTTCTAATTATCTAATTGGAACTGCTGAGCTTTCTCAACAATGGCGCTGGATGCTAGGCGTGGAAGCTATTCCAGCACTGATTTATTCGGTCATGATTTTTAGAATTCCAGAAAGCCCAAGATGGCTTATCGGGAAATTCAATGATGTAGCACAGGCAAGGGTCATTCTAACAAGAACTGATCCTGAAGGAGTAGAAGAAGCTATCCGTTTGGCTGTAGAAGAGGAAAAGAAAATGAAACAGAAGGGAAGTTTCTCAGCCATTTTCGCCAAACGCTTTTTACCCACCACCATCCTTGCGATTATGATTGCCTTTTTCAATCAAGTATCCGGAATCAACGCTATTATTTACTTTGCACCAAGGGTCTTTGAAATGGCCGGAATCTCAACAGAAGACGCTTTGATATCAACCATTGGGATCGGGATAGTCAATCTTATCGGAACCTTTTTTGGCTTGTATTTGATCGACCGAATTGGACGAAAGAAGCTCATGTATATCGGCTCATTCGGTTACATCATTTCACTATCCTTGATGGCTTATAATTTTCTTGGTCCTGGCATTCCATCCTTTTGGTTACCAATTTTTGTTTTTGGATTTATTACCTCTCATGCCATTGGACAAGGATCGGTGATTTGGGTATTTATTTCTGAAATGTTTCCAAATGATCTTCGAGCCTATGGTCAATCCATCGGTTCATTTACGCATTGGATTCTGGCAGCTTTGATCGCAAACGTGTTTCCATTCTTCGCCAACCAATTTGGACCCGGCTACATCTTCGCTTTCTTTGCGCTGATGATGGTCTGGCAGCTCTTCTGGGTTCGATTCAAAATGCCAGAGACGAAAGGTAGATCCTTGGAAGAAATTCATCAAAACATCCATTAAATCATGAAAAATAAGGTTGTAATATTTGGAGAAATGCTCTGGGATTGCTTGCCTGCAGGATCTGTTCCGGGCGGTGCACCTATGAATGTCGCCTTGAATCTGCATCAATTAGGTTTGGATTCTAATTTAATTTCTGCGGTTGGAAAAGACAGTGATGGGAAAAATCTTTTAGACTTTTTGAGGACGTTTGAACTGCCTTTGAACTTAATTCAAGAAAGCGAAACTCATGAAACCTCTAAAGTATTGGTGGATGATTCCGACAAGGAAAACATCAAATACAACATAGTCTCTCCGGTTGCTTGGGATTTTATCGAATGGAATAATGAAATCGATTTAGCAGTTTCAGAGGCTGATGCCTTCGTATTTGGTTCGCTAGGAGTTCGTAATCCCAAAAGTCTAAGTACAATTCTCAAACTTCTTCAGCATCAAGTAATACGAATCTTTGACGCCAATCTTAGACCCCCTTTTTATGACTTTGAAGTCATTGAAAAACTTTTAGGCTTTGCAGATATTCTAAAAATCAATGACGATGAGTTGGTAGTTTTTGCCGATTACTTTAATGTTGATCCGAGCATAGAGTCCGTCTGTGCTTACTTAGACGAACACTTTCCAATGGACTTGATCTGCATCACAAAAGGCTCCAAGGGAGCGGTGATTTATCAAAAGGGTGAAATGATTTCTCATCAGGGATATAAAGTTCAAGTAGAAGATAGCATTGGCGCTGGAGATGCTTTCCTCAGCGGTTTTATCAAGAGCTATCTTGAGGAAAAAAGTTTAAAGGAGACACTTGATTTTGCTTGTAAGCTGGGAGCTTTTGTTGCAACAAAAAAAGGGGGTACTCCACGCTACAAACTGGAAGAAATACAAAAATATTCATGAACTCTGCTCACAAAAAAGAATTCAAGGAGATAGGAATAAAATTCAGGTTATTCATTTCAAATAAAACTAGCACGGAGAAGAATGAATCTAATGCCTAAATGCTACATAAATCCCTGAAAAGTCTTTTCTCACCTACTTTAATTGGTGGATCTTCCCCCAACCTTTGTGTCCTTGGCTGTTAATTGATTTTTATGAAAAATTAAAACCCTGCTCTTATTTTGTCGGCCACTTCAGTCAATTCTTCTTTACTGAGTTTCAATTTCGGTCTGGTAAAATTAATATCATCCATCGTCCGAAGTGGTACCAAATGAATATGTACATGGGGCACTTCCAAGCCTATTACAGCCATTCCAATTCTAGTACATTTAACAGTTTGATCCATCACCTTGGCTACTTTTTGGGCAAATAAAAACAGCCCAGTCAAAGTCTCAGTATCCAAGTTGAAAATATAATCCACTTCCTTTTTAGGCACAACCAATACATGCCCTTTGACAAGGGGCATAATATCCAGAAAAGCGATAAAGTCAGCGTCCTCAGCAATGATTTCTGCTGGAATCTCTCTGTTAATGATTTTAGTAAATATTGAAGCCATCGATTCTAAAAAAAAATCCCGGTTGTCACCGGGAATTGGATTAATATGTAATATCTAAGATTTCGAATTGAAGCATTCCGGCTGGAGCATTGATTTCAGCAATATCACCTTTTTTCTTGCCTACAAGGCCTTTTCCAAATGGAGAACCCAAGGAGATTTTCCCAGCTTTCAAATCTGCTTCCTCCTCTGATACAAGAGTATAAGCGACCGTCATCCCATTTTTTATATTCTTTATCTTCACGGTACTTAATATCCCCACTTTTGAAGTATCAATAAGAGATTGGTCAAAAATCCGGGCATTACCAACAACTGCTTCTAATTTTGCAATTTTCAACTCCAAATGTCCTTGGGCATCCTTTGCTGCATCATATTCTGCATTTTCACTAAGATCACCTTTATCCCTTGCTTCTGCAATTTGCTTTGCAATATCCTTTCGACCTCTTCCTTTAAGATCCTGAAGTTCATCTTTCAACTTGCGTAGGCCTTCCTCTGTGTAGTATTGTAATTGTCCCATGGTTAATTCTATTAGTAAGCCTTTAAAAACAAAGTAACGGTCCCGCGACGGGACCGTTACTTGATATCTAACCTTATTTGATAACAAAAATATAAAATCTCGCTTCATAAAACAAAGCCTTCAAGATTATTCAGGACCTAATCTTAGTTTAAAACCAATTCTTTTTGATGTAAGTATAAATGGTTTAAAGCGTAAGAAATACTCAAAATACCTCAAGGTAAAAATCACTTATCCGAATAGAACCATATAGAGGATCGCAGACTTATTCTTCGAATATTAATACCTGTTAGCCTTTTGAGAGCAAAATTCCTATTTCTGGAAAGAATTTCAGATCTGCTCTTCCTCGATTTTCGATTGACTAAAAAAATCAGTTATATGAAAATAGATATCCCCAAAGATATTATGAAGGAAGGAAAACAAACCTTAGTTGATAGTTTTTAAAGGCGAAATGGAATAACCAAAAATAGTATTTCTAATGAAAATGAAGTACAAACCTTAAAAACCATGGATTTCAAAAGTGTGACTTTCGCATACCATCTGGAGAGCTTTAAGCTCCTCTCCTT
>JAFMBQ010000379.1 GCA_017858365.1 Algoriphagus sp.
GAAAATGACACGATGTGCTAAAGTCTCACAATGACGGAGAAGGGAAAAAAACAGGATTTCAAGTTGCTTTTCCCATTCGACCGAGTAATTTTATTACTCAGTCAGAAATAGCCCTAACTAACTAGCCTCTTAAACAGGGAAATTTCCAATTAAAGAGGCATGGAGTGGGAGTGAAGGGGCGAAGCTGTAACCAAACTGCAATTTCCATACCTCTAACTGACAACCGACAACCGGCATCTGGCAACCGAAAACCGCCAACCCACAACCGAGAACCGACAACCCCCAACCGACACTTTGATCCCAGTCACCAAACCCTTCCTTCCTCCAAAAGCTGACTATCAGCGCTACATTGATGAGATCTGGGAGCGCAACTGGCTGACCAATAATGGCCCATTAGTCAACGAACTTGAGCTGCAACTCAAGGAATATCTCGAACTGAATCACCTGCTCTATGTGACCAATGGGACGATCGCTCTCCAACTCGCCATCAAGGCCTTGGACCTGAAAGGAGAAATCATCACGACCCCATTTTCCTATGTGGCGACCACCAGCAGCATCGTCTGGGAAGGCTGCCAACCGGTTTATGTGGATATTCTGGAAGATACTTTGTGTATCGATCCTGCAAAAATAGAGGCGGCCATCACGCCACAAACCTCCGCCATTCTCGCTACCCATGTCTATGGGATTCCCTGCGAGGTGGCTGCCATTGAAGCGATCGCCAAAAAGCATAGCCTCAAAGTCATCTATGATGGAGCACATGCCTTTGGAGTCAAAGTGAATGGTAAATCCATTTTCGATTATGGCGATGTCAGCACCTGCAGTTTCCATGCAACCAAGCTTTTCCATACTATAGAAGGCGGAGCGGTGATCTGTCAAGATCCTGAGGTTCTTCGAAAGATGGCCTATTACCGCAACTTCGGACATGATGGCTACGAGAACTTTGATGGCGTAGGGATCAATGGCAAAAACTCCGAATTTCATGCAGCGATGGGCTTGGTCAATCTCAAGTACCTGAATCAGATTTTTGAAAAAAGAAAAGAGCAGTCCCTTCGTTATAAAGAATTATTAGCCAACTCAACTGTCAAATTCCCTAAAATTGAGGGAATCGAAGAATACAATTATTCCTACTTTCCCATCTTATTTTCTGATGAATCCAGCTTACTGAAAAGTATGAAGCTACTTCAGGAGCATGAAATATTTAGCAGAAGGTATTTCTACCCTGGTTTGAATTCTTTGGACTATACTTCCGGTAACACACCGATCTCAGATGACCTCTCGGCTAAGGTATTATGCTTACCACTTTACCATAGCCTGACTGCTGAGGAACAACGAATGATAGCAAGGTTATTACTCAGAGTACAAAATAATACTGGAAAATGATTATAGCTGGAGCAGGTGGACATGCATTAGAATTGCTAGATATCTTGATTTCACAGGGAATGACAGAAAACCTTTATTTCTTCGATGGAATAAACTCCATTTCAATTTTTCAGGATAATTATCCAGTGCTCAATACGATGGATCAGGTGAAAGAAAAATTTCAGGAAGATCCCCGATTTATTTTAGGAGTAGGAAACCCGACAGTGAGAGCCAAGTTTTTCGAGGATTTTACTAACGCTGGAGGCGCTCTCTTTGCCGTAAAAGGAAAAGGAATAGCCCACAGTAACTTTGCTATAAATAACGATACAGACATTTTCAACCTTTGTTTTATAGGAGCAAAAACAGTCATTGGAAAAGGTACGCTGATCAATACCGGAGCGCAGATCCATCATGAGGTCAAAATCGGGGAGTTCTCTGAGATTAATCCTGGAGCAATTCTGCTTGGAAAAGCGGAGGTCGGAAATTTCTGTTCTATAGGAGCCAATGCAACTATACTTCCGAAAGTCAAAATAGGAAATCATGTCACCGTCGGAGCAGGATCAGTAGTGACGCATGATGTACCGGATGGGGTGACAGTGATGGGAATACCGGGGAGAATAATATGAAAATATTAGCTATGATTTCACTTAACTTCACTATATAATTATGCTTGATAAAGCTTTACTAAACAAGATAAAAGAATCCTTGGGTAATAGTTTTGGCGATGAGAATTTTGACCATTATAGGTTTAGAAATAAATTGAATGAAAAATTAAAATTTTCGCTTAAACTTAGAAGATTAGTGTGGAGAATGCTATCAGACTTTTCTCCGAGCATAGCAGCGAGTTTGTATGTTCATAAAATCAAATCATTCCTACCAGGGTTACAAAATCTCTATCAAGTTCTAGATTCAGAATCCCAAAATCTATTAGTAAATATTTTAGCCTATCGATTAGTAGGGTATAAAAAGGTGATGATTAATGGGCAGGCTAAGGATTTTTTAAAACTTATGTCTGAATCTGAATTAGATGTAATCTCTGATGAAAAAATAGATATTGGTTTTGGTAATATAATTTTAGAAAATTTAAGTCTAAAGAAGTTAGGGTACGATTTGATCTTATTTGCAACAAAATTTACCGTAATAATTGATTTTAAAATTGAACAATATGCACTAAATCTAACCAAGAATACTAAGTCTATCTCAGCAAAAACTGGGGAGACTGTCCTTGATGTTGGAGCTTGCTGGGGAGACACATCGCTTTATTTTTCTCATAAGGTTGGTGTCACAGGTCAAGTCTACGCCTTTGAATTTATCCCATCTAATCTAGAGATTTTGAAGAAAAATCTTTCTCTGAATCCCTCATTCAGCAAAAATATAAAAATTCAAAATAGCCCAGTAGGTGAAAATTCTGAAGACAAGTTATTTTATCTTGACCAAGGCCCTGCAAGTCGACTATTTTCTAATCCAATAAGTGGACAAACTGGAGAAGCTAAGTTGATTTCATTGGATGATTTTGTCAAAAATAATGAAATTGAAAAGGTCGATTTCATAAAAATGGATATCGAAGGATCTGAATTGCGTGCGTTAAAAGGTGCGAAGAACACTATTATGAAATTTAAACCTCGACTTGCAATAGCGATCTATCATTCGCTTAATGATTTCGTTGAAATACCGGAATATCTAAAAAGTCTAGGGTTGGGTTATGAATTTCACCTAGGCCACTTTACAATTCATTCAGAAGAGACAATTTTATTTGCAGAGTAGAATTGATAGTGTGATCAAATCCCCTATTGTTTCGGTATGTATGATCACCTATCAGCATGAGGCCTTCATTCGGGAAGCAATTGAGGGTGTTTTGATGCAAGAAGTGGATTTTTCTATAGACTTATTGATAGCGGATGATGCTTCTCCTGATTCTACAGGATTAATTGTTCAAGAGTATATAGACAACCATCCCAAAGGTCATTGGATTAGATACGTGCGGCATTCTGAGAATAAAGGAATGATGGCGAATTTTGTTTGGGCTATGGGACAATGCAATGGCAATTATATTGCATTATGTGAGGGGGATGATTATTGGACTGACCCATTAAAAATTAAAAAACAGATTCTCTTTTTAGAAGCAAATCCAAACTTTAGTTTTTCATTTCATGATTGTGTTGTTGTTGATGAACAAAGTCAAATTATTGCGAATAGCTATTTACCAAAGTCATCTAAGAAAAATTTAAATTTTACTGAAATTGGATTGAATAGGTTAATACCGACTTGTTCGGTGATTATTAATAGAAAAAGTTTGCCGACATATTTTCCTGAGGAATTCTTGTTTACAAATAATGGTGATACTTTTTTGTTTTTCCTATTATCCTTTTACGGCTCTGCTTATTTTCATGATGATATTTTATCGTCTAGTTATAGGATCCAAAAATATGGAGTTTGGAGTAATTTATCAGAAATTAACAAGGTTTTGAAAATACTGAACACCTATTATTTATTGATTAAAATAGCTAAGCCGAATAAATATAAAAAAATAGTAAATAAGAAAATTTCACATTTAAGTTATAAATTAGGTAAAGAATATTCTTCAAGTAATAGGAGTATTTCTACCTATTTTTTTCACCAGAGTATTATTTATTCAATTAAGTCTTTTCAATTTGAAATCCTTTTTTATTCTCTTGTTAAGCTAATTTAATTTTTTATAAATCATCACTACTAAAAATCAGAATTCCTGTAAGTATCCCTGTTTATAAGGTGGTACAATTTTTAGCTAGTTCAATGAACTCAGCATTAAAAATTAGTACGGGTAGTGAGGTGAGCTTCATTTCCGAAGCAATCTGCTGGCAGTTCCTGTTCTAAATGGATTGGCTTAGCCTCGAATGTCTTGCTAAAAATGGAATTCAGCACCAAGTCTTAGCCATGAAAAAACAATGAAAAAAACATATTCCTTTGCTTTTATAACTTGACTGAGTAATTTTATTACTCAGTCAGATTTAGCCCTTACTAACTAGCCTCTCAAACAGGAAAATTTCCCAATCCAGGAGCAAAGTGTGAGTGAAATGGCGAAGCTGTGAGCAGAAAACAGTTAATCAGTAGAACAGTAAATCAGTTCCTCGGATCA
>JAFMBQ010000380.1 GCA_017858365.1 Algoriphagus sp.
CATTCTACATGGGAGAAGTTGGAAATCATGATTTCAAAAATTTTGAATTGATAGTAGAATTGAAAACCATGCCTAAGGCAAATTCAGGGATTTTCATTCATACGCAATACCAAGAGGATGGCTGGCCGAGTAAAGGCTATGAAATCCAGGTGAATCAATCTCACAGCGATTGGAGAAAAACCGGTTCCGTTTATTCTTTTCAAGATGTCCGTGAGACCTTTGTCCAAGACGGAGAATGGTACACTGAGCATGTGATTGTAAATGGAAGCCAGGTCACTGTTAAAATCAATGGTAAAACGGTCAATGAATATGATGAATCGAAAGATGAAAAGCGCGCAAGTGGTCTGGGTGAGAAAAGTTTGAGCTCTGGTACCATTGCCCTTCAGGCACATGATCCAGAGAGTGTGATCTATTACCGAAGTGTGAAGATCAAATTATTGAACTGATTGAATATGTCTTTGAAATAGAAAATGCCTAATCTTTAAGATTGGGCATTTTTTTTGAACATACTATTTTAATTAACCAAAGCTATGTCATTTACGTCTACTCGAATCGTTTCCTATTTCCTAAGAGGATTACTATTCCTCACTCCGATTGCTGTCACCAGTTACATTATCTATCAGACCATTGTCTTTTTGGATAATTTGATACCAGTGCCAATCCCGGGAATAGGAATATTAATGGTTCTTGCTTTAATTACCTTTTTCGGGTATTTGGCGAGTCTCTTCTTTGCCAAGCCCTTCTTTGAATGGCTAGAGCGAGGCCTGATTAAAATCCCCTTAGTCAATCTTATCTACACCAGTATCAAAGATTTGATGGGTGCATTTGTGGGTGATAAGAAAAAATTCAGCTCGCCAGTTATAGTGCAAATCAGCGATACACTTTCTAGGCTTGGATTTATCACCCAAGAAGATATGTCTGTTATTGGTTTTCCTGAGTTGGTGGCCGTCTATTTCCCTCATAGCTACAATGTGTCAGGAAATGTTTTTCTAGTACCTCGTGAAAAGATAAAGTCTCTTCCTGGGGTAAAAAGCTCCGATGTAATGAAATTTATGGTTTCAGGAGGGGTTTCTAGTCTGAAATAATTAGAGTTTCTTATACCTCACAAAAGCAATCCAATCCCCATCTGGCGACCAAGAGTGTACATTGATTGTTCCTTGCCCTCCATAGAAAACCGGGGTTAAATCCTTGATTGCTTTCGTTTCGACATTCAAAAGTCGAAGCTTGACATCTTTCCCAAAAGGATGTGATCCTTTTTGATCTTCCAAGTAGGAGATGATAACTGCTGATTTGTTGTCAGGGGAAGGGTGGGGAAACCAGTTATCTAGGGCATCATTTGTCAATTGCTCGGCTCCACCTCCATTAGGCTCCATCCGATAGGCTTGCATTCTCCCCGTACGATTCGAGTTGAAGTAGATCCATTTCCCATCATAAGAATATTCCGGTCCATCATCCAGTCCTTCCGCATCGGTCAATCTGACTTCAGCTCCTCCAGCGGTAGGGACGGAATAGATATCCCAAGCACCATTTCGCTCCGCGCAATAGACCAGTATCTTTCCATCAGGGCTGATTCCGTGCCAGTAGCTTGGATAGTTGGCGGTGAGCAGTTTTGGAGGTGAGTTGCCATCCATAGGCATGGTATAGACTTGTGAGCTTTGGTCGGGTTCACTTTTACTGATAATCAGGGTTTTTCCGTCAAAGCTAATCCCGTGATCATTATTTGCCCTAGAAAGTTGATCTGGGAATAACTGTCCAAGCTTCTTGCCTTCTAAATCTACTCTTTCTAAAAATCCACCAGAATTAATCAGAAGAAAGTCACCATCTCGTGACCAATTAGGTGCTTCAAAATGACGTTTTTCTTTCAAGATAGTTTTTTCCTCGCCAGTCTTTATATTCAGGATTACTAATTCACTGGTAATGTTTTCAGGCACCTGAGCGATAAGTGAAAATGAAATGGATAGAAAGATTACAAGAATGGAGAGGGTTTTCATGGCTTTTGGGTTGTTCTTCTTAAATATAAGAAAGCCCAGCCATCTTATGTCAAAACTTCTACGATATGCTCCATTCGATCATTAAATCGACCAATTTCCCAAACTGACTGATTGGCCTTTTCCATAGTCTCCTTAAACCACTCAACTTGCTCCGGATCTACCGCCAGCATCAAACCACCGCTGGTCTGAGGATCACAAAGTTTGACTAGATCCATACCGACCACGCCTTTTGTTTTGGCAGAATAGGCATTCCAGTTTCGATAAGTATTGTCCGGGAAAATAAACTGATTAATGTATTCCTGAACCCCTGAGATCATTGGAAGCTTTGGTAGTTCAATAGTCGCTGAGAGTCCAGCCCCCTCACACATTTCGATCAGATGACCCAAAAGTCCAAAACCGGTCACGTCAGTCATTGCATGAATCTCTTCATGATTTCCTAAAACTTCCCCAATGGAATTCAAGGCGCAGGTGGTATCAATTAGTTTGGAATAATCTTCTGTAGTAATTTTCTGTCGCTTCAGCGCAGTCGCCAATACTCCAACGCCCAATTCCTTTGTTAAGAAAATCAAATCTCCGGATTTTGCGCCTTTGTTCAATTTGATCTTTTTGGGATGAACGACCCCACTGACAGACAGTCCGAAAATCGGGTCTTTCGCAGCAATGCTATGCCCACCAGCCAATTCAATTCCAGCAGCTTTGCAGATGCTTTTGGCACCTTCCATCACTTTGGCTGCTAATTCAGGGGAGAGTTTTTCCACCGGCCAACTCAAGATTGCATTGGCAAAAATTGGTTTTCCACCCATCGCATAGACATCCGAAAGTGCATTTGCAGCAGCAATTCGTCCAAAATCAAATGGATCATCTACAATCGGGGTGAAAAAATCAACTGTGTTGATTACTGCAATTTCCTCTGAAACCTGATAGACTGCCGCATCATCTTTCCCTGAATTGCCGACCAAAAGATTCGGGTCAGTCTGGGTGAACGAGCCACTGGAACTTAGGATTTGATCTAAAATTGCGGGGGCGATTTTACAGCCACAACCCGAGCCTTCGCTCCATTCAGTCAGTCGAGTGGGTGGCTTTGGTGGTAAGTTCATTTCTAGCATTAATTAGTTGGTTTAGGGCTTCTGATTCAGAGATTTCTTCCAAATTCAGTGAAATAGTATTTTTAGATTCGTGCTTTTCTAGGTCAAAATCATAGGCCTTATCGTAATAGATCAGCAGATTTGCAATCCAATTGGCATGATTTCCATCTACGATGGCTTCGATAGCCTGTGAGGTCCGCAGACCTCCAAGTTTCTTTTTGAGACGAAGGACCGCCTGAATTAATTCGTCTTTTGGCAAGATGGCATACTCGTCAGCAATCAATTTGACTCGCTCGGCATCAGTTCGATGAATATCGATTAATGGGGCTTCAAGCATTTGCTGATAAAATAGTTCTGGTAAAATCAAGCGTCCAATTTTCCGGCTTTCATTTTCAATCCAAGTCGGTTGATCTGGGTCTAATTTCATCACAGCCTCTGCTAGCAGATTTTCAAATTGCTCCACGGTCGGTTGAGGTGCTTGTCCGATTGCACCGAAGCTGGAGCCTTTGTGGTTGGCGATTCCTTCCAAATCCAAGATTTGCTCTCCTTTGTTTTTCAGACTCTTGAGTAGCAGAGTCTTTCCCGTCCCCGTCCGACCTGCCAAAACAATAAGGTTAAGCGTAGTATCTCGAACTAGGTCGAAGCTATAGGTTCGATAGGTCTTGTATCCACCTTGTAGACGGTAAACCTCAAAACCAACCATGGTCAACAGCCAAGAAAGAATCTGGCTTCGCATTCCACCTCGCCAACAATAGATGAGAATTTTCTTGTCAGGGAACTGGACTAAAGCTGATTTTTGAATTTCATGAAACCTAGGCCCTACTAATTCGAACCCTTTCAAAGTAGCCACTTCATTCCCCTTCTCTTTGTATAGTGTACCTACCACCACTCGTTCTACATCGTTGAGAATTGGGATGTTGATTGCGTTTGGGATCTGACTTTGGGCAAACTCTCCCTCACTTCTCGCATCGATTAGTGGAAGTTTTTTGCGAAGCTCAAAAAATTCAGGAAGGGTAATTAAGGTTTCTGCCATAGCTTGGTGAAGGTAAAAAAAACATTATTGAATTAGGAATCAAAAAAGGGAAATTAAAGAAGACTCAAGTCCGTGTATCAGGAGTATTTGGATTTATTCAACTTTAGACTCAAGGAATAAAGATCTAATTCTGGAAAATTAGACTACTTGAGATTAGTGAATTGCTTTGTTTTTCTTTGCGAAATTTTGGATTCCTTTACAGTTAAAAGGATGTAAGAAAAAAAGGTCCAAGTCTGAAGACTTGAACCAATTAGTTATCAATAATTTTAAGCTTTTGGCTTATAATTGAGCATCCAATTTTTGAGAAAGTACAGATTTTGGTACTGTGCCAACTTGTTTATCTACGATCTCTCCACCTTTGAAA
>JAFMBQ010000381.1 GCA_017858365.1 Algoriphagus sp.
AATGGGATTTATGATCGGGGAGTAATGCTGTTTTTTGAAGGGATGAGGGCTTTTGCCTTTGCTCACTTTGATCCGTTCGTACGGGATGCTCAAACCTTGGCCTGCATATTTATGCTGATTTTCTTCAGTATTAAATCCTATGAAATGATGGTGGGAGATAAAAAGTTGGAAGTTATGCCATTGCTCAGGCCGTTTGGACTGGTCATGGTAACCATGTGGTGGGGAATTTTCTGCCAGATTATAGCCTACCCCACAGACCTTATCGCAGCAAAAACAGAGGCCATGTTTTCAAGCCAAAATGATATAAATAATGCATTGCGACTTGATAGGTCGGCCTATATGGTTGAAATGGCTAATCAATTAGTGGAATTTGAAGCAGTAACGCAGATCGCCTCTGAACAGGCTCAGAATGCGGATGAAGGCTTGGGCACGGTAGTCGTGGATGGGGTGAAGGGCTTTTTTTCAGACCAAATACTTGGGCCTATCCTACAAATGAAAATACGAATGCAAACCAGCCTTCAACTTTTGGTTACCCAAGGATTGGAACTACTAGCTATTTGGATTTTACGGATCTGCGTCTATTTCATTTTTATGCTTCAAATAATCTATGCTACCGTTTTAGTAATTCTGGGTCCATTCTCTTTAGCAGTAAGTATTTTACCAGCTTTTAGAGATGCATTTGTCACCTGGATTGCAAGATTTATAGCGGTTAACCTCTATGTGGGTATTGCCTACTTAGTTCTTTACATAACGGGGATGTTGCAAGAATGGGCACTGACTCAAGAGATAGATAAGTACGAATATTTACTCTCTTCAGGAGGCGGGACAGACCGGCTTGAGAAAATGACTGCGTTAGCTGCAAACGGGATCTTAAGTTTTGGGCTGGTGATAGTAAGCTTTTTAGTTGGAGCAATTGCAATAACCACAGTTCCATCCATATCTACATGGATTATTTCCACTTCTGGAATTAGCTCTGCGGCAACCACCGCAGGAAGATCAGGCTCAACTATGGTCAGAACAGCAACCAGATTATTAACCAAACGCTAACCCTCAATCCTATGATCATTAAAAATATAGAATCAAAAATCAAGTTGGCAACCTTCCTTTCTTTTGGAAGCTTTCTAACCTCCATTGTCATTTGTGGGCTGGTATCCGCATACGCCTATCAACAAGTTTCCAATGCCAGGCAGTCCATATACATTTTAGACCATGACACGCCCATATTGGCAAAACAAACCACTATGGAAATGAATCGTCCCGCTGAATACAGAGCGGCAGTTGATCTATACCATAGCTTATTTTTCAACCTCACCCCAGACGACAAACATATCGAATATCAAATGCGCAAAGCGATGTATTACATCGACGAATCCGGTGTTGGCCAATACAATAACCTAAAAGAAAAGGGCTATTTCAATGCGATTCTTTCTTCCAGTTCTGTGCTCTCGATTCAGACCGATTCGATTGTCCTGGACCAGAATAGATTTAGGTTTTACGGAAAGCAAAAAATTGATCGGAGGAGTGCAACGATTACCAGGTCACTACTCACAGAGGGGGAATTAATTGATATTCCAAGAAGTGAGAACAATAGTCACGGGGTCCTGATAACCAATTGGAAAACAGTGGAAAATAAAGACTTATCAAATGTTTCGAAACATACATTCTAAGGAGAAAAGCACCACAGTCCTGAAGGAAATCCAAAAGGAATTTGCTCCCCATCTAAAGGTTGCTGATGCGAAAACAAAGGATTTAATGAATCGACATGCAAAGGGGATTTTTGTTGCAATGATCCTTCTTATAGTTAGCTCATTTATACTGTCATTCTTTGTTCTAAAGCCCAAAGAAGTGGGTAAAAGTGAACTCTTTCGCAAAGAGTTACAAGGTGTTTCCAACGGAATCTATAAGGAATATTCAGCTTTAAAGGATTTATCCAAGAGGACTGAAAAGATCGCATTTCTGAAATCAGAAATTGAACGAATCTTGGCTAAAGAATCTATTTCAGCGCAGGATTCAAGCTATTTGGAAAAGGCAATCGAAGAATTGCAATACTTCAACATCCAATCAGATAAAAAATGAAAATTGATTTTAAAAAACCAAAATACGTACTTCCGATTATTCTGCTGCCTTTTTTTTGCCTGCTTTTTTACGGCTATAAATCATTCAGCAAGGAGGTATCCAGCCTTCCTAAGGATGGCCTTTCAGAAATACAGACTCAGGTAGGAGAAGCCTCTCAAGACATTCAGAAAAAAAAGATCACCTCTAAGCTAGATGCTTCAAGAGAAACCTATTCACGCGCTAGCGATGGTTATACGGCCATCAAGGGGATCCAACTGGATGTGGAAGAATCCAATGAAATCGAAAGCCTATACAATGAAAAAGAGAAAAGGTTGCTCGATTCAATTGATAATGCGCTAAGAATGTCAGGGATTCCAGCCGCTTCTGCTTCTCAAAAATTGGCTTACTATCCGACTAATAGGCAAGGCATGTCGAAAGAGGATGAAGCAATCCTGAAGGCAATTGATCAACTGGAAGGCAATTCAGCTCCGCAGGTTCAAACAGAATACGAGGACCCAATGGAATTGTTTAAGGCACAAATGGCCGTTATTGACTCCATTTCTAAAGCCAATGACCCGGATTACCAAAAAGCGCTTCAGCATAAAGAAAAAATTGTGGAAAAGCCCGAACCTGAGCCAGAGAAGTACAGGGTTCAAAAGGCCAATAGCCCGACGACCCTATTCAATACGGTTACCCAACACCAGGAAGGGCAGTTTATAAAGGCTATTGTGGATCAAGACATCAAAAATGGAACCCTTGGGGCAAGGTTAAGAATTCGAGTGCTCGATGATTTGATGATTGGTAAGGCCATCCTTAAGTCGGGAACATACCTCTATGCTTTGATTTCCGGATATGAAAGGCAAAGGGTCAAGCTTACAATTTCCTCGGTAATGGTAGGAGATACAATTTATCCCATTGAACTATCCATTTATGATACCGATGGGATAGAAGGGCTATATGTTCCGGCCAGTGCTTTCCGGGAGTTTTCAAAAGAACTTGGCGCAAATACTACAGGTGGAATGAATCTCCAAATCCAACAGGATGCCGAAACAATGAACCAGATCTATATGTCGGCTTTGCAGAAAATGTTTAGCTCAACTTCCCAGGCGGTCTCAAAAGAGATCAGCAAGAACAAAGCAAATCTTAAATATGGTACCTCAGTCTATTTGATTGATACCAAAGAATTAAAGGAAAACGAAAATTTGATACAACCAAAAAATTGATTCATCATGAAATTTAAACTTTTAACCCTACTGATCGCATCGGTTTCTTTTGCAGCAAGTGCACAGTCTAATGGATCACTTCTAAAAACGAACCTTCCCAGAATATATATAGATGAGGAAATCTCTTTACACTTCCTTTCTCCGGAGCCTATTCAATACGTTGATATTTCTACTCATAATCTGGTCGGAGATATTCCAATAGAAAATGTCTTCAGAATCAAGGCAGTTAGGGACAGTGTGGCAAATCTGAACGGGTACGACAAGTCATTGGCTGTAGTTACGATAATAGGACAAAAATTTATCGCACAATATGATTTGTGGTATGCTCATGATGTGCAACAACTTAAAACGCAAATTGAAATTTTGCCAAACCACACCAGTCCGCTGGCAGTCGGGACAACGCCATTAAGTGATCATGAATTGAGGTATTTTTCAATTGAAGCTTTCAAAAATAAAAAGAAGAAAAACACCATTTATAGCAGCCAATATGGGATATCTGGTCATGTTAATAATATCTATACGGTTGATGACTACCTATTTCTTGACATCTCTTATAAGAATAAAACCAATTTAAAATTCGACTTGGATCAAGTCAGATTTAAGATTGAGGATAAAAGAATTACAAAGGCGACCAATGTACAATCACTAGAGGTTGAGCCAGTATATCAGTTGTTTCGCACGCCTAGCTTTAAAAAGAAGTATAGAAATGTGTATGCATTTAAAAAGTTCACTTTTCCAAACTCAAAAGTACTGACAATTGAACTGGCTGAAGCCCAGATTTCGGGAAGAACCTTGGTGCTGCAGATCGATTATTCGGACTTGTTAACGGCGGATACCATAAACTAAAAATCATGAAACAACCAATTTTAAGCTTATTGCTAATTGTCTTCTTTGCAATTGATTCGAATGCACAAAATGGCAGTAACTATTTGTCTCTCAAGGGAGGCCTGGCACTTAAAGGTATTTATCAGCTGAGTCTTTCCTATGATTCCAACATCAATTATTATACTCAGCAGGAACTCTATCTTGACTATTCCAAAACAAAGGACTCTAGCTATGAAACGGTCATGGGAGGTTTCGGCTTTAAGCCTGTTTTTCTAAAATTCAAAAATACAATTGCACGTTTTAGAATGGGAGGGGCCATCGGTTCAGACTTCACGGATTTTGTAGCCG
>JAFMBQ010000382.1 GCA_017858365.1 Algoriphagus sp.
CGCTCATAGGTGTTCAAGTTGATTTTTGATATCCAATCATAAAACTTATTATCCGTTGTAAACACACCCTTTTTGAGGGATATATCACCGTATTTCATTAGACCAGGCATTTTGATGGTAGAGTGCACTGGGCTATTCCCATGTCTGTATTCGATGACTTCGGTATCTATATCAAGACCTGAAACTTCCTGAAAGGGTAAATCTGTCTGATCTCCGATATCCACCGAGAAATAAAACTTTGGTAAAGGCCAAAACTGGTCTTGTTCTCCACCTGTTCCTGAGGTTGGTGCTGCCATATTTTTAAAATTTTATATTTTTTTGATTATGATTTTTGCTGTTGTTGTTCAAATGTGATGACAATGAATTCTGCTGGTCTGGATATGGCTACTTTCACACTCAGTTTGAGGATACCATCTAAAATATCATTTGGTGTCATTGTAGTACCAAGTCCAATGCTAACAGAGAAAGCATCATCTGGGCTTTGTCCTGCTAGAATACCAGATTGCCATTGGTTCAATAAGAAATTGGTCACCGTGGCTTTCAGAGTAGACCAAGTAGTTGAACTATTAGGTTCAAAGACATATCCCTCTGCCGCAGCTTTGATACTCTGCTCCAAGAAAGTCATAGTTCTTCTAACCGAGATATATCTCCAGTCTTGACTGTTGCCATCGAGTGTTCTTGCACCCCACACTAGTACACCTTTACCTTGGAAAGTCCGGATAGCATTAATTGCTTTACCATTAAGCGGCACATTTAATTCTTCTTGAGTTTTATTAGTAATCTGCACACTAGGTCTGATTACCGAGCCAAGAGATAAATTAGCTGGAGCTTTAGCAACGTTGATCGAACTGTCCACCATCGCGTAGATACCTGCCATACCTGAGCTTGCCGGAAGCAGATTCAACAATTCTGCCATCTCCGTCAAAACCGAATTAAGTTTAGGGCATACGACTTTCAAAGTAGATTGGAGGGATGAAATTTCCTCTTCGGTGGTCGCAATTTCTATTTTAGCCAATTCTTCTTTGATAGCATTACCTCTGGCCTCATTCATAGCACCAGACTCCAGATCATTATTCACATCCTTGGAGAGGATTTCAATCAAATCAGTTTTATTATTGATGTTGGTAAAGTTGACATCTCCAGATGATACGATCGTGGTCTGTACAAATGGATAGTAAGCAGCTCCCCACTGAAGGAAATTTGCTCCAATTCCTTCTCTAAACTGATTGATCACATCTGATTCATCGTATGTACGATCCTTGTCTCCATCATGTACATCAAGAATTGCAAATCTGTTTTTGGTGGCATATCCACAGTGATTAAGCATAGCTTGCTGCAATGAGAAGCATTCGGCACTAGGGAGCAATATTGCCTCAGGGATGACCATTAGCGTAGGCTCATTGTATTTCAACAATTGGGGTATACCTGCACCTGTTTCTTCATCATTGAAATCTTTCGCTGAAACTCCTTTAGAATAATCTCCTACAGATAAAATGTAGCAGTCACCACCTCCATTAGAATAGAAGAATTTAACAGCGCTGTGCAGAATGAATCGTGTTGCAGTATCAACCTGCAAGTTGTATCCTGTTACAGCTGAATCATCTTCGTTGATAGAAAATTTAACCTTTGGAGCGCTACCAAAAAATTGGCTAAACTCAGCAAAGGAAGAAATTTTGGTTGGTACGTTTTTTAAAGATTTGGAGCCTCTAGCGGACTTTTGGGTATATCCCAAGAACACTGGAACCGCCGTGGCTACAGGAACTACCGAGGAGGCAAAGGCGCTTTTTTCTTCAATGTAAACGCCTGGGGTTGCTAATACAGTTGCCATAAAATTGATTTAAAGTTTAACATAATTTTCAGATATATAGGTTTTAGTTGTAATGTCGTATTTAATGGTTTTTGGACTTGGGTTTGGCAAGCTTTTAAGATAAGAGCCCAACTGATTCCTACGCTCTAATTTAAATACGCCTCTCCAAGAAGCTTTCATAGAAAGAAACGATTCGGAAGTGAACTTTACCGCATGTAGACCTGAAGCAGTTTGGATTTGCTCAGGTGCGCTAAATGATATCATTTCCTTGAATACTCCTTCCATTCCGATTGTCAAGCCTTCAAAATAATCCAGATTTGGGTCATTGGTGTAGCAGATATAAATCAGCTTAACCTCTCTAGGCTTGATATAAACCACTTTAGACCTAGCTATAAAACTATCCTCAACAGATGCGTGAATGGGAAGAATTGGATAATTTGGATTATGTTTCACATTTAAAATTCCTGATAGGCCTGGATTGTCTAATTCCGGAGCGGCAGTCTGCATTTCTGGACTGAACAAAACGGACGACGTAAAATTATCCTCCAAAAAATATCTCGCTTCAGGATCAAAATTTAAAGCTGTATAAGAATAGAAGAAAGGATTCAAAAATCGAAACTCAAAATTCAAAGTAAAGGAGTCTTTAAAGACAGCACTGCTGTAGTCCCTAGCGGTATTGGCTGCCAATGCAAAACCTCCTGAAAAAGGTTTAAATATCAATTGATAATTTTTAATCAATGCACTGGTTGCGGCGGTGGGAATAATCTCTAATTCATTGCAGACTCCATTGAGATAGTATTCATGCTTAAACAGGCAGGAAAAAACCTCTGTATGACTATTAATATACCGATACAAAATTTGAGCTTGATTCATGAATTTTCAAGGTTAAATCTTGAATCCTCAGAGGACTTGCCAATAATAGGAGCTGTATCCTCTCGAATTAAAAAATTTGTGAAACTCAGCAATTTAACTTTATAAATCACTGAAGGCATGTATTTTAAACCAATCAAACTCCAAACATGGCTCAATTGCTGGAGATCAAGATTGACATACTCCAAACTAATTTTATCCACGTTGGCGGAGAGCATCGGTAAATTGCTTTTGTCGAATATTCGAATGCCTTGAAAAAATTGAATAACCAAAGAAACATAGCGAAGAGCCTCAGAATAATTAGGATCCGGAAAATTGGCCACAAACATTAAGTTCAAACTAAAATGGATAGGAGGATTTTGGCCTCCGCTCGATTGATATGAACCATTTTTCATTATTCGTTCTTCTTCAAGGTGTTGTAAAAAAACGCAAAGCTTATTTTCAATTTGTGAATTTGAGTTTCCTTTCAAATCAACAGGATTGGTTAGGATGACCACATTCTCCTGAAGATTGAGCTCATTTTTAATGAACTCATTCAGTGCATCAACAACTGAAAGCGAAACACTGTAAATCATGATTTCTTTTATACTTGCCTACCTATTATACTTGCCTACCTATTAAACTGTTAAAATCAAATAAATATAATAGCTTGTTGTTAATTATTATACTTTTATGGATGGAATTTAAAATTACATTTCTATTCCGATTTGATTATCCTATCTGCTTTAAATTGTAAATAAAAGGTATTTTTTTTTGACGCTGTGTACATACATAAAAAAGATGTCATCTACCAATTATCGAAATCTTGCGTTAAAATTAATTATGATAATTTAATATCAATATTTTTCAAACCTATTTTAATGCATTTATTCAGTATTATTTTTCATTTTGTATTATTTAAAATATTTGTGCTAAAAGTTACAACGAATTTTTGAGCTAATAAAATTGTGAGAAGATGTGAGCACATGGGATTATTATGATATTTCAGTTTTTTAGCATTTTTTATTTGATCAAATCCATATTCTCAATTCGCCCAAGACATTGGGCTCATTGAATTGTGCAATAAAAGTGAAATCGGGATTAATAATGTCTATAAATTTAATAATGTTTTCTCTCAAATTTATATACATCTGTATTTCAATTGTTTATAATCCGATTTTTATTATTAACTACTTTTTTATCCAAAAACGATACTTTAATTAAAATTTTTCCAAGTCACATAACAAGAAAACCATAACACACTAGTATTTAACCGATTATACTTCAAACTTTTTTCTCCAGACCTAAAGCTTCGTAACGACAAAAATTAAAAGAGAAAATTTAAACCAAAAACCACCAGAACGAAAGCAACAGTGCATCCTATAAAACCCTGTTTCATTGAATCAATAAAAAAAGTCACAATTTGCTGATCGGTTCCAAAAAAAAATCTTAATTGATTAGTATTAGGAGGAATGAATAATTTGTTCAAAAATCCAAACCTCAAATTCTTAGATAAATCCATATCCCTAGACACTATTACAGTTTAACATGTAAAAAATACATTTCATTTACTTTATGATGTCGAAAACCTCAACTATAGAATTATTTATTTGTTTTTGACAAATATATTATGAAGATTAAAGTTATTTGCAGAAAAAGTAAAGCATATATATAACAAATATAATAGAAACAAATTTTAAAAAAGGGATAAAACCCCGATTGTAAAAATATTTATTAAACAAAATTTTATATGACTACATTAACATCAAGCTTTTAGGTTTATGGAA
>JAFMBQ010000383.1 GCA_017858365.1 Algoriphagus sp.
GCCTTTATTTTTGAAAATACGCTTAATGATTCGCCCGAAAAGCCAAACTTCCTAAGGGTAAAATTGAAAGGAACGTCGGCTAATCCGGATGGTTTGGGCTCGAAAATTATCTTAGAAATGGCAGATGGGAATCGGCTTTTCCAAGAGCAACAGATCGTTCGCGGATATATGTCCTCTATTGAATCTACACTTCACTTTGGTTTGGGAAAATCGAGTTCAGTAAAAAATCTACTCGTTATTTGGCCGGATGGCAAAGAGTCCAAGCTAGTTGATGTTCAATCTAACCAAGTTATTGAGATCAGCCATGCAGATGCAAAAGTTGGAAATAATAAGCTTGCGATATTAACTGAGGAGCAGCCAATGGCTATTTATGAAGAGGTTTCTGCTCCGCTAGGATTAAGTTTTATTCATGAAGAAGATGATAAAATCGACTTTAATATTCAACGTACAATCCCTCATAAACTGAGTCAATTCGGACCATCCTTAGCTGCTGGGGATGTTAATGGAGATCAATTGGAAGATTTGATCATTGGTTCATCCTCAGGTTTTTCGCCGAAATTGTTTTTGCAAAAAGACGATGGCACTTTTGAAGAAAAGGCGTTCCTAGTGGGTGAATCCACTGCCTTTGAAGAAATGGGGATGCTTCTTTTTGATCTAGATAATGACGGTGACCTCGATTTATATCTGGTTTCAGGCAGCAATGAATTTTTACCTGATGCGGTAGAATATGTAGATCGAATGTACATGAATGATGGCAAGGGTAATTTCTCCATCAATAAAGATTTCTCAGGCATTAAAGCTAGTGGCTCAACGGTTAGAGGGGCAGACTTTGACGGAGATGGATTTCTCGATTTATTCGTAGGAGGCCGAAGTCCGATTGGAAAATATCCTATAGCAGAACAAAGCTTTTTGCTCAAGAATACAGGAGGTGTCCTTCAGGATGTTTCCGAAGAAATGGCCCCCGGCCTCAAGAATATTGGAATGGTGACCGATGCCATTTGGTCTGATATTGATCAGGATGGAAAAATTGATTTAGTGATTGTTGGGGAATTTATGGCGGTTACCATTTTCAAAAATGACGGCTCAAAATTCACCAAATTAGCAAACACAGGCTTAGAAAATCATTTGGGTTGGTGGAATTCGATCACATCCGGTGATTTTGATCAGGATGGAGATACTGATTTTGTAGTGGGAAATCTAGGTAGAAACAATCCACATCATCCTACCGCAGAACGACCTGTCAAAGTCTTCGCAAAAGACTTTGATGGAAATGGGAGTATGGACCCAGTTACTTTTGCGTATTACAAAGATCGATCTGGAAACTATAATTCCTATCCAAGCCATTTTTGGGATGATTTATATGGTCAAAGCACGCTATTTAGACGGAAATATGAGCGCTACAAGTCCTATGCTTTGAGTACCGAGAATGATCTTTTTACCGAAACAGAAAAAGATGGAGCGTTAGTTTTAGTAGGTAATTATGATCAATCTGCTTTGTTAAAGAATATGGGTAATGGGACTTTTGAAGTGCAAGCTCTACCTATCGAAGCACAGATAGCACCTGTAAATGGGCTGGTCAGTCAAGATGTCAATGATGATGGATTCTTGGATGTGGTATTGATAGGGAATGACTACGGCAATGAGATTTTCACAGGAAGACTTGATGCACAAATAGGGCTGGTTTTGCTAGGGGATGGAAATGGTGATTTTAAAAGCCTTGCTTCCAGCAAAAGTGGTTTTGTCGTTCCTGGAGATGGTAAAGCTTTAATTAAACTATCCTCTGCGACAGGTTCACCGCTTTTGATTGCTTCTCAAAACAGAGGACGATTAGAAGTCTTTAGACATAAAACCACAATAGACGGATTCAAGTCTTTCTCTCCATCTCCTCAGACAATGGCAATAATTATCGAATTGGAAAATGGGAAAAAACAACGAATCGAGACGAGTTATGGAGCTGGATTTCTATCGCAATCTTCTCGGTCATTTGCGATTCCAGCAAATACCAAATCAATCACCATGATCGATTATAATGGCAAGAGCACTCCATTTATTATTCCTACCTCAAACTAATCAGCCATAAAGTTCGCCTGATTTTGTCTCGCAAATCTCTACGATCAAATCCGCTACTTTATCCGTCACGTCTTCAAAGTAAAGCCTTCCTTTCTCAGGGGAGGCTTTTTTTGGATTTCCTATTCCAGTGTCTTCACTAACTTCTGACCATTTGCGCTCTGCCCAAGCCCACTTTTCTCGAATTCCTTTGATTTTAGATTTTTTTTCGGTGCCCATTCCCGCTTGTTCTAAGGGCAGAACAAGTTCTGGATGAAGATGCATGATCAAAGCTGTTTCCATTTCGTCGGCATGATCTCCACTTTCTTCGAAATAGATTGATTTGTCTAATGCCTGAAACCAATTACAAGTGAAAAGCATCATTTCCGGAAATTTCAAACCTAACTCCCGGAGCATGGTCTTGAAATCATTTCCTCCATGGCTATTGATAATCAAAAACTTCTTGATTCCTTGGCGGTTCAGCACTGTCAAAATATCCTGAAGGATGAGTAGCTGGGTACTCGGGTTGAGATTGATGTCTAAATAAATATCTGATTGACCTGTATTTACCCCAAAAGGAATAGTTGGCATGATCGTCACGTTCGCACCCTTATCCCAAGCTTTTTTTCCTGCTATTTCCGCAACTGCATCAGCCTCATAGATATCGGTGCCATAAGGCATGTGATAATTATGAGCCTCTGTTGCTCCCCAGGGTAAAACTGCTAATTCGAAACGGTGGAATTCGAGATCTTGCCAATTTGATTCTTTTAATAGGTATGGCTTCATTGCTTATTTTTTAGAATGTATTTGATTAATAATGGCCATTTTTGGCCCTTTTTTAATAATTTAACCAAGATTCTAAAATACTCCTTATGTCTGAAAGAAGAAAGTTTATTAAACAATCACTCTTAGGTTCTGCATTTTTAATTCCGGGAATTTCTTCTGCTTCTACTCAAGATAAAAATAAAACTCCTCCATTGATTGGGGAGATGCCGTTAATACTTTCTACTTGGAATCACGGTTTGCCAGCTAATGTAGCTGCGATGGCCAAACTCGATACTGGAGGGAGCATCTTGGATGCAGTCGAAGCAGGAGTTCGAGATACGGAATTAGATCTTGAGAATTTATCGGTGGGACTCCAAGGTCTGCCAGATCGTGAAGGGATCACAACTTTGGATGCGTCGATTATGACAGGAGATGGGAATTGTGGGTCTGTCGCATTCGTCAGACAGATCAAACATCCAATAAGTCTAGCCCGAAGGGTAATGGAAAATACTCCTCACGTCATGCTTGCTGGAGAAGGAGCTAGGCAATTTGCTATAGCAGAAGGATTTCCGCTTGAGGAAGAAGTGCTCAGTCCAAAGGCCGCCATAGAATATGCCAAATGGAAGGAGACCAGCCAATACAAGCCCATTATTAATATTGAAAATCACGACACTATTGGCATGATCGGCATCGATGCTAATGGGAATATGGCAGGAAGCTGTACTACAAGTGGCCTTGCTTACAAAATGCACGGAAGAGTAGGGGATAGCCCGATTATTGGAGCAGGATTATTTGTGGATAATGAGGTCGGGGCTGCTACAGCTACAGGATTAGGAGAGACTATTATTAAAATTTGCGGGAGTTTTTTAATCGTCGAATTGATGCGTCAGGGAAGAACTCCCCAAGAAGCTTGTGAGGAGGCAGTAAGAAGGTTGATTTCGAAAAACAAGAATATCGACGATATCCAAGCAGGGTTTTTGGCTATAAATAAAGAAGGCTTGACTGGGGCTTTTGCAGTTCATCCTGGATTTAACTTTGCAAAAGCTACAGTAAAAGAAAATGTATTGATTGATTCAAATTCTCATTTCAAACCATGAGTAAAATTCTATTAGAGTCGCCAGTATTTAGTTTCGAAGCGGCTATGCAAGCGGCTTCTTTTGGGGTCGATCGTTTGGAACTCTGTTCTAATTTTCCCGAAGGAGGAGAAACACCCAGTGCAGGGATGCTTAAAATTCTCAAATCTGAACTCGACCTTCCTATTTTTGCGATGATCCGACCTAGAGGTGGAGATTTTGCTTATTCTCAAAAAGAACTGATGGTTATGAAGCGAGACATTGAGATTCTCGGGGAGTTAGGTGCAGATGGATTTGTTTTTGGAGTTTTGGATTATCAGGGTAGCGTGAATGGATGCTTGTGAATCCCTAATGCGATCGGCAGGAGGGAAACCTTGTACTTTTCATCGTGCATTTGATGCGTCTGCGAATTTGATGGAGGCATTGGATGCAATCATTAGCTGTAAGTTTCAACGAATTCTGACTTCTGGTGGAAAGAACTCGGTAAGCGAGGGAATTCCTATGCTTTTGGAGTTGATTGAAAAAGCGAAAGATCGAATCA
>JAFMBQ010000384.1 GCA_017858365.1 Algoriphagus sp.
CAGAGGACTTGAGAACAGCAGATAAACTTGCTGCCAAAGTTTTGAAAGAAATTATGACTCAATCCCCAGAATCAATAAAGCAGCAAATGCAGGACAATATCACCTGGATAGAAGAGGCTGAGAAGAATAAACTTGTAGTAGGCTCCCAAGCGAGAATCCTATATGCAGATGCAGAAGGCCGAGCAAAAATCGCAGTCGCTTTCAATCAAGCTATCAAATCTGGAGAAATCTCGGCACCAATCGTCCTAGGAAGAGATCATCACGATGTCAGTGGGACCGACTCCCCGTATCGGGAAACAAGTAATATCTATGATGGGAGTCAATTCACTGCCGATATGGCTATTCAAAATGTGATTGGTGATAGTTTCCGTGGCGCAACCTGGGTGTCCATTCACAATGGTGGCGGAGTAGGCTGGGGCGAAGTGATCAATGGTGGTTTTGGAATGGTCTTGGATGGCTCTCCGGAAGCCTCGGAAAAGTTAAAAAACATGCTTTTTTACGATGTGAATAATGGAATCGCTAGAAGAGCATGGGCTAGGAATTCAGGTTCTTTGGAAGCTATTCAACGAGAAATGAAGCGTACACCTGAGCTAAAAGTCACCTTAGCAAACTTGGTCGATGAAGATATTTTAAATAACCTTTTTTGAAAAAAATTATGACGCAACTTCACCTCAACCCTAATCCTTCACTTTGGACTGGAAGGAAATCCGAGTCAATAGAATATTGGAATCAGGCTGTAATCTCAGTAAAGGATTTAGCACTCGACCAAAATCAAGAATTTCGTAAAATTGGCATCCTAGGCTATGCTGGAGAAGAAGGAGTCAAACGAAATCAAGGAAGACTGGGGACAGCAGAAGGACCAAATGAAATTCGAAAAATGTTGGGAGGTTTGGCTTTTCATCTCAAGGAAAATTCTAAAATCTTTGATTACGGAGATATTTCTACACTAAATGGAGATCTGGAATCCAGCCATGAATTGATTTCTGAAACTGTTTTCAAACTTTTAGAAACCAAACATTTTCCTGTCCTATTTGGCGGTGGACATGATTTGGCTTTGGCACATGGAAGAGGAATCTACAAGTATCTTGCATTAAAAAATGAAAAACTCGGTATAATAAACCTGGATGCGCATTTCGACCTAAGACCTATGGTGAATCGACAAGGTCACTCTGGTTCTCCTTTTTATCAACTTTCACAAGAATACCACAATCAATTTCATTACCTCTGCCTAGGTGTTCAGCGCGCTGCAAATCCTCGCTCACTTTTTGAAACCGCCGATCGAGTGAATGCTCGATGGGTGGCAATGGAAGATTTTCGAATGAATAATTGGGAAGTGATTCAAGAGAAAATTGGTTGGTTTTTGGACTCAGTTAATAAAGTCTATTTGAGTATTGACTTAGACGGATTTTCTTCTGCATTTTCGCCTGGAGTATCTGCTCCTTCTCCAATGGGATTCAATCCAGATATCGCTTTCAAGGTTTTTGAATTGATAGCTTCTAGCAAAAAATTGATTTCCATGGATGTGGTGGAATTGAATCCTACTTTTGATCAGGATAATGCCACCGCACGGTTGGCTGCAAGGTGCACGGAGTATTTGGCTAGGAAGGTATTTGGGTGATTATAAAACAATACCATCCTGATAGTCTGGATGGTATTATTTTTTCTATTATTTCTTTGTGCCTCTTCTCCTTTGCAAAAGATAAAATTCTACGCCATTCCCCTACTTGCTGGGAGACTTCTTAATGCTCGGCATCAAAAGCAAAAGCTAATTTTTCTAATCCTCAAAAATAGCCTCCAAATCAAGTTCGAAACCTGGAAGCACTATGGATTGAACTCGATCGCCCGAGGTAAAAAGTCTGGATGGCTGGAATTTTCCATCGATTAGCGTGTAGATCAAAACAGTGCAATCTGTTGGATGTACAACCCAATATTCTCTTACCCCATATTCTTGGTAGAGTTCATACTTATTTTGGACTTCCACCCGACTATTTCCAGGGGAAAGAATCTCCACAATTAGATCTGGCGCACCCCAACAGCCTTTATCATCCAATTTAGCAAGGTCGCAGATTACTGAGATATCCGGCTGTACTACCGAATCTGTTTTTGAGTAATCCGGATTATTCGAAAACCGAACATCAAATGGTGCTGCATAAACTTTGCATGGATAGTTTTTTAGAAAATTTGCGAGTTCTAAGAACATATTCCCTGAAACTGCCTGATGCCTTCGATTAGGGGCTGCTGATTTGGTAAAAATTTTTCCTTTGATCAGTTCAACGATTTCCTCAAAGTCCCATTTGAGGTAATCAGCATAGGTATATTCCAGTGAACGTCCATCTGGTTCGTTTAAAGTGGACAAGCTGAATTTTTCTTTTTGAGGAATTCTATATTCTTTGATTACCATAGATTCAAAATTTAACTCATAGCGGTAATCTCAAAAATAAGCATTTTAGAAAGAAAGGAAATACGATTTGAAAACTACTCATCTGTTCCATTCCACTCCATCTATTTTCACAAACCACTAATCTTAAACTATTTGAGCGCCTCCCAAAGTATCTCCACCGGATGCATAGCTTTACGGCCCGTTCCATCTTCTATCTGATGCCTACAGGAAGTTCCTGGCGCTGCAATAATAGTCTCTGCTTCAGCTTTTCGCACTGCTGGAAATAGCACTAACTCCCCTACTTGCTGGGAAACTTCGAAATGCTCTGCCTCATAGCCAAAGCTTCCAGCCATTCCACAGCATCCACTTGGGATCGTTTCCACAGTATAATTTTCTGGAAGAGAAAGAAGCTTTTGAGTCCAATTAATCGAGGAAAGTGCTTTTTGGTGGCAATGTCCATGTAGCTTCACTTTTTGGCTTTTGCTGGTAAATGAATCCGACTTGATATTACCAGCAGCGATCTCTTGTCCCAAGAATTCATCAATCAACTTCACATGAAACTTCAATTTCTTTGCCGCAGGCACCAAATCAGCAGACACGATTTTGGGGTACTCATCTCGGAAACTCAAAATCGCAGAGGGTTCCAAACCAATTAGTGGCGTATTTCCATCAATCAGTTTGTCAAAGATCCGAACATTGGCTTCAGCATGCTTTTTAGCCTTCAGCAAAAGTCCTTTCGATAAAGCTGATCGACCGCTTTCTTCGTGATCGACTACTTTTACGGCATAGCCAAGTTTTTTCAAAAGTGAAATTGCCTTGATTCCAATTGCGGTATCGTTGTGATTGGTAAATTCATCCACAAAGAAATAAATCGTCTTGATGGTCTTCCCTGCACTTGGAAGCAACTCGTAATTTTTAGCATACCATTTACGCAGGCTAAGTGAGCTGATTTCTGGAAGATTTCGACTCGGAGCAACTCCTAGAAATGACTTCATCAATCCGCCCGTAAATGAATTGCTCAGAAAGAAGTTAGCTATTCCCGGTACAATCGAACCCAGCTGATTCAACTCATTGATGTAGGCGAAAGCTCTAGATCGGAGGGGAATCCCATGCATTTTCTGGTATTGATATAGAAATTCTGCCTTCATGCTGGCCATATCCACATTGGATGGACACTCGGAAGTACAGCCTTTGCAAGACAAACAAAGGTCCATCGCTTCCTTGATCTCCGGATGATCAAAGGCGTTCTCCTTTTTATCCAAAGTCAAGAATTCTCGAAGGACATTAGCTCGACCTCGAGTAGTATCTTTTTCATTTCGAGTGGCCATGTAGCTTGGGCACATGGTTCCACCCGATTCAGGGAGCTTTCGACAATCCCCAGTTCCATTACATTTCTCAGCCAAGCGAAGGATTCCACCTGCGGCCGAAAAATCCAAAACAGTTTCATGTTCAGGAGTCTTCATTTCTGGTTCGTACCGCAAAAACTGATTCATCGGCGCTGCATCCACGATTTTCCCCGGGTTGAAAATATTTTTGGGATCCCAAGTGGCCTTGATCCTGCGGAAAAGTTCATAATTCTTCTCCCCGACCATCATGGGGATAAAAGCCGCACGAACTCGCCCGTCGCCATGCTCTCCGGAGAGCGAACCTTGATATTTCTTCACCAACTCAGCAGAGGCTTTGGAGATTTGATAAAACTGCTCCACATCTTCAGATTTCTTCAAGTCAAGGATCGGTCGAAGGTGGATTTCTCCTGCGCCGGCATGTGCATAATGCACCGGCTTTTGATTAAAGCCATCCATCATCGCATCCACCTCATCGATGTAATCGGCCAGATCTTCGATATCTACCGCGGTATCCTCAATACAGGCAACCGCTTTGGGATCGCCTGGAATATTTCCCAAAAGACCTAAACCCGCTGCACGAAGTGCCCAAGCTGAAGAAACCATGGCAGGCTCAATGATGGGATAGGCATAGCCATAGCCTCCTGTTTTCAAATCAGCAATCAGTGCTTCGCCTTTTGCCGTAGCCTCTTCGAGTGTTT
>JAFMBQ010000385.1 GCA_017858365.1 Algoriphagus sp.
AATTGATAAACAATTTAAATTATATGAAATACCCATGACGAGCGGCCGACACACAGGGGAATGATTAAGTGCTGCGAGATTCCCCCGAATCAAGTTCGGGGCAGGCTATATGGCATTTAAAAATCAAATTAGAAACACATGAAAATAATGCAGAAGTATTTTTTAGCCATAGTGCCTAGAGGGGAGATTCAAGAATTGGCTACTTCACTAAAGCTTGAATTGAAGGAGCAAATGAACATCAAGTACGCCTTGAAATCTCCTGCTCATATCACACTTAAAATGCCCTTTAGCTATAATGAGGCAAAAGAAAAGGTGCTAATAGAGAAACTGGAAAATTTTTTGTCCACAAAAAAATCCTTAAAAATTAAAGTTGGAGGAACTGACACGTTTGGGAAAAGAGTCATTTTTTGGAAGGTTCAAGCAGATTCCAGCTTGACGGAACTTCAGACTGATTTGAAGACCTTCTGTAAACGAGAATTAAATCTAGTGGATGAATTGAGCGATCGGAATTATCATCCTCATATGACCATTGCATTTAAAGATGTGAAGGAACGGGATTTTGATGAAGCCAAAGCTCTAATTCAGAAATCTGATATCAATCAACCATTGGAGGTTTGCTCGGTGGAATTATTGAAACGACTTGATGGCAAGTGGGTGGTAATTCAATCACTAAAAATGACTTCAGATTAATGGTAACAACTAGCTTACTTTTTAATCTTCAAAATCCCGCGCTCTTCCCCTTTTCCTAATAATAAACTCCGAGGAGTGGAATTTCCAGGGAAGTACATGTGGATGATGTTTTGTTGAGAATCAGTTTCCTGAAGTAAAATGCTATTTCGGACGTCGATCTGAGTAGAAATAGAAATAGGCTTGGACTCGTAATAAGCCCAAATCGCGTCTTCGTCTACCTCAAAACCGAGGTAGTTTAACTTCACTTTTTGTCCATCTACCCAAATTTCAAAATGGTTAATCAGGTATGAACCAATTTTTTCATTAAGATTTTTTTCATCCTTAGGATTCAAAATATCGAAAGACTCCTGGTGATATGCAGAAAGCGAAACTTCCAGATCATCCCAAAAAATCTTTTGGGCAATTTCCAGATTTTTTGAATTTGGATTTTGACGAATCTCAGTCAAGCTTATGAAAAATGGATGGAAAGAAACCAGCCATCCCAAGTAAATCAGCACAGTGGAAATATATTGCATTTGGTATAAGAACTTGCCTTTTTTGGTATTTATCCTGTAATATTGTCGCAATTTACTTCTTTCGAAGTTTAATCACCCCTATGAATTCGTTTGAATTATATTTCCGTTTAGGAATCCAACATATTCTTGACCTTAAAGGCTTTGACCATATCTTATTCGTCTTGGCGCTTTGTGCTGTTTTCATTCCAAGAGATTGGAAGAAAATCCTGATCCTGGTCACAGCCTTTACGATTGGTCATTCCATCACTCTGGCCTTGGCTACTTTCAAAGTCATCCAAGTCAATAATGGTTGGATTGAATTTCTAATTCCAGTTACTATCGCGATTACCGCATTTAGCAATATCCTCCGCCCCAAACCAGTTTCCGGTAAAGGTGTGACCATTAATTATGTATTGGCTCTTTTCTTTGGCCTAATCCATGGTTTAGGCTTTTCCAATTATTTACGAAGCCTACTCGGCAAGGAAGCTGCAATTTGGCAGCCGCTACTGGCATTCAATATCGGTTTGGAGATCGGACAATTGGTGATTGTGGGGATCTTCATTTTAGCCACTACCATTTTGGTGGGTTTGGCTGGGGTAAAGCGAAGAGAATGGACTTTGATTATTTCATCCTTTGTATTGGGAATTGCAATGATGCTGATGATGGATACGAAGTTTTGGTAAAGGAATAAGAGAGATTGGAGATTTGAGAAAAGAGATTAAAAAAAATAAATTGATATGAGAAAAATAGGAATACTAGCCGCATTGGCACTTTCAGTAAACTTCTCGGGATTTGCGCAGCAGAGGTCTGAGCAGAATCATGCCGAGCGTTTTGAGCAATTGGGTACAATGCTTCGTACGCCAAATGTCTATCGTACTGCTTCCGGAGCACCTGGGCACATGTATTGGCAGCAGCAAGCCAATTACATCATTGAAGTGGAACTCAACGATGAAACCCAATCCATCAAAGGATCGGAGAAAATCACGTATGTGAATAATTCCCCGGATCAACTCACCTACATCTGGGTGCAGCTGGAGCAAAATCAGCGTGGAAAAGATTCTGAAACTCCAAAAGGTACCGAATCCAGCATCAGCCCGGGGATGACTTTGACCCAGCTTCAGGGTATCCTTTGGCATACCGATGACTATGCCTACCAAGTGTTGGATGTAAAAGGGAAAGATGGCAAGCCGCTTAAGGTTGCTATCAATCAAACCATGATGCGAGTAGATCTACCTACTCCGTTGAAAGCAGGCGATTCTTTTGAATTTGCGATTGATTGGTCATTCAATATTCACGACCGAACAGGTTTTATCGGTGGACGTCCAGGCTATGAATATTTCGCTGGAGATGGCAATTACGTGTATACCATGGCGGAGTGGTTTCCAAGAATGGCAGTTTACTCTGACTTTGAAGGCTGGCAAAACAAGCAATTCATAGGCTCAGGAGAATTTGCATTAGCTTTTGGAAATTACGAAGTGCATATCACCGTGCCAGCAGATCATATGGTCGGTGCTACTGGCGAATTACAGAATCCTGAGGAAGTACTTTCTTCCGCAGAATTGGATCGCTGGAATACCGCAAAGAAAACTTTTGACAAACCTGTAGTTATCCGTACTCAGGCAGAAGCAGAGAAGGTGGAGAAATCTAAAGCTACTGCGAAGAAGACCTGGAAATTCAAAGCTGAAAATGTTCGTGACTTCGCTTGGACTTCTTCCCGTAAATTCATCTGGGATGCCATGGCTGTCAAGCAAGGCGGCAAAGATGTGATGGCGATGTCTTATTATGGAAAAGAAGCCAATCCACTTTGGGGACAGTATTCTACCCGAGTGGTCGCGCATACGATCAAGTCTTATTCTGCACATACTTTTGATTATCCCTACCCTACCGCGATTTCTGTGGAGGCTGCAAACGGTATGGAATATCCGATGATCTGCTTCAACTATGGCCGTCCAGACTCGGATGGCACCTATTCCGAAGCGATCAAAAACGGGATGATTTCCGTGATCATTCACGAAGTAGGCCACAACTTCTTCCCGATGATTGTCAACTCGGATGAGCGTCAATGGACTTGGATGGATGAGGGCTTGAATACCTTTATGCAATTCATGGCCGAGCAGGAATGGGATCGTAACTATCCTTCCCGTAGAGGACCCGCGCACAAGATCGTGCCTTACATGAGAAGCGAAAAGAGTCAATTAGAACCGATCATGACCAATTCTGAGAATATCATCCAGTTTGGACCAAATGCGTACGCTAAGCCAGCAACCGCCTTGAATATCCTGCGGGAGACAGTAATGGGTCGTGAGCTGTTTGATTATGCTTTCAAGGAATATGCTAGAAGATGGATGTTTAAGCATCCGACTCCGGAGGATTTATTCCGTACGATGGAAGATGCCTCAGCGGTAGACTTGGATTGGTTCTGGAGAGGTTGGTTCTATGGTACTGAAGCGGTGGATATTTCTATCGAAAATGTGGCTTGGTACAAAATGGATAACCGAACTCCTTCCCAAAAAGCTGCAGATGAAAAGAAAGTAGCCGATCTGGAAGAGACTTACGTATCCCGATCCAAGAATGCGACTGCGATCAAAGAAACCTATGTGGAGGCAGATCCTGCAACCAAAGATTTCTATGCAACTTACAATCCTTTCCAGGTGACTCCTTCGGAGGATGAGGCTTACAAGAAGTTTATGGCAGGTCTAAGTACAAAGGAGAAAGAACTCTTGAATAGTAACCTGAACTTCTATGAGGTGAAATTCAGAAATGAAGGCGGCTTGGTGATGCCGATTATTCTGGAATGGCAATTTGCGGATGGTACTTCTGAAATCGAAAAAATCCCAGTAGAGATCTGGAGAAAGAATGAGACAGAGGTCACCAAAGTTTTTGGGAAGAAGAAAGAAGTGAAAAGGTTGGTCCTGGATCCGAATCGGGAATCTGCCGATATCGATGAGAGCAGCAACTACTGGCCAAGAGAAATGATGCCAAGCCGCTTCGAAATGTATAAGCGTTCTGGCGGAGTTCGCGGCGCTGCATCGGGTACCAATCCGATGAAAGAAGCGAAGAAGAAGTAAAGTTTTATAGTCGACAGACAACAGTCGACAGTCCACTTCACATGATGAAATCCTATTTTGGATAATCATAGTGTATGGAAAGTATCAATCTAAAAAGCCGGTGGAGAGTGTTCAGTTAAGTGTGTCTGCTAATTTTACAAATAGATGACAAAGAAA
>JAFMBQ010000386.1 GCA_017858365.1 Algoriphagus sp.
TTTTCTGCATAAAAATACCCCCAAGAAGTGTCTAACTTTTTGGGGGCACATCATAGATTAAGAAGCCTTTGTTGAATTATCGGGTTGTTCCCCCATTGATTATTTGACCAAAGAAAATCGCATTGGCATATATTTTATTTGTACCAAACCAGAATGCTCGGAAATTCATATTATCAGCAAATCCTATTATTCTACCTTGACCCACTCCAGAGATCCGTACTACTCCACCATTTTTGAGTCCTTCCAAATTGGATGGATGAAGATATCCAGAAGCTAGGGGAGAATCGGTATAGACCACAGGATTTGCATATGGATTCTCAGAAGGCTCCATAAATAAATTGTCATTGCGGAAGGTGTGGATATCAGAGCTTTCGTAGCCGAAACCAATCGGGTGAGTAATATCCAGTTTGGCGTTGAAGATCGCACCGCCAGTTACTTTTGCTCCAGTAGTATTTTCATAATCCGCATAATTTTTCTGTAGCCCTTTTTCGGATTCAGCGCCTTTTCTGAAGGTAATATTTCCGACTTCATTTTCAGAAAGGAATCTTAGTGCTCCTCCCTTAGCGATTAAAGTCCCTCCTTCAGAGATCCAGCTTTTCAACGTTGCTGCACCAGACTTACCCAAAGAATTATAACGGCCATCTGGCATCAGGATCACATTATATCGGTCTAATGTATTTCCTCCGATCGCATCCATAGGTAGCAAGGTCACCGGCATCTCGTAGCGCTGATCGAGCAAGTGCCAGATTTCTCCAGCTTCGTAGCTGTCTACTCCTCCATCTACCAAAAGCGCAACCTTAGGAATCTTTAAAGGAGCGATTGTAGTCGAGCCCAGATTTGCTCCAGTCGTATATCCACTCGTCAGTGCGTAGATATCCACATGTGCTTCGACTGCGATTTGAGTTAATTTTTGATGCATTTGTTGCGGGTCCATATTGCTTTCGCCAGTACCTATCAAAAGTGTTCCTCGACCAAATTCTTTCCCTCCAGGCACTCCAAAACCAGCCTGAGAAACCCGGACCAAGAATCCTGCTTCCATCAAATCATACGCCGCTTTTGGCGCATAGTAATCTGACCATTCCATCGCATATTGATAAGCTCCGGCAACTCCAAATACTCTACCTGGCGCTAGCTCAAGCGAGGATTTAGATACTTCAGTTACATTGGCAAGATTCAAAATCTTACTGTTCAGCGCCATGTAGTCCAAATTGAAAGCCATAGGATAAGTCCAAGCTGAAATATCATAAAACAAACTATCCTGGAAAGTAGTCCGAGTCTCAAACATCGCCTTGATCAATCGATATTGTGGCTGATCTGCTGGCACGATGTAGGCATTTTTACCTTTAAACTCTTTCCCATTGACAGTGATATCCTCATTAAGCGTGAAAACCTTGATATTGTGCTGAAGGATCAAATCTGCCAAGTGAAAGCTTCTAGCATCATCCTCCTTGCTCCCAAAAATGTAGGCTTTATTTACATCAGCAGCAGTTTCTACAGCAATGCCCTTATAGAAATCTTTCATCCACTGATTCAGCTCTACCCGCATTTCATTAGCGGCTTTGTAAGAAGAAAGGTTGGCGGTGAATTGATTTCGGATCGAAAAAGGAAAGCTCAGCATTCCATTTGCACTTTCCTGCAAATGACCTCTGGAACTAGCCTGCTCAAATAGTATTCCTATCGAACCCTGTACATCTGGATAAGTTGATCCTTTGCCATAATAGAAGTCATCGTAACCTTCTTGATTGTAATACAAAGAACCAATTTGATCCAGTGCTTTTGCATGGTAGGTCCCGATTTTTTCAGTTAATTCAAAGTTTTTGGTTGGGGTCAGTGGGTGCATTCTTGAAGGAACTCCCGGCTGAAAGAAGAAGGTGCTATTAGTGCCCATCTCGTGAAAATCCAAATGAATGTTTGGAAGCCATTCCTGAAAAACTTTAACCCGATTTCTTGATTCTGGGTGCTGCACTGGAAGCCAATCTCTATTCAAATCAAACCAATAATGGTTAGTTCTTCCTCTTGGCCAAGCCTCATTATATTCTGCACCATTTGGATCACCGTTCAAGTTGTAGGCTTTATGAGAATTCACCCATGAAGCAAATCGGTTTAGACCATCCGGATTGATCGCGGGGTCAAGCAGCAAGACGATATTTTCAAGCTCACCTGCGATTTCATTGGCTGCTGCAAAGTGATATGCCGCAAGTAAAGATGCATTGGCTCCGCTTGGCTCATTTCCATGGACAGAATATCCCATAAACATCACCACAGGCATTTTTTCGATATCCAGAGAAGAATTCGGATCGCGTAGTTTCACTCGATCCGCCTTGATCTGATCAAGTTTTGCAAGGTTGGCCGGAGAGCTGATCGTCAAGACTACCTGAGGTCGCATTTCGTAAGTCCGACCAGTTTCCTGGATAATCACCCGATCAGATGCTGCTGCGACAGCTTTCATGTACATCACGAGCTGGTCATGGGTAACATGCCAATCGCCTACTTGATAGCCAAGTACTTGCTCCGGGGTCGGAATAGCAGGGTTGTAAGTATATTCCTTTGGGAGGTAATAAGAAAGATCCACCTGAGCAAAGCCCGTAAGGGTCAAGAAAGATAAAATCGTAGAAAACAGAATTCGCTTCATAGAAATAAATAGTTAAACTTTTCCTAAATTCTTATAATTTTTCGATCCAATCACTTAATTTAGGTTCAGTGGTAAAAATAATTGAAGAACAGATATGGATTTGATAGCACCAGGATTTGGTTTAATTTATTGGCAAGCGGCAGGTTTAGCCTATATCGCGTTTTTGATTTATGCCTTATTAGATTTGGTACGAACTGAGTTTCGAGTGCTGATCTCTAAACTCATCTGGGTATTGATTATCCTAATCGCTCCATTTGGTTGCTTTCTTTATTTGGCCAATTCAAGAAGAGATAAAAAATGAAGATTCGATCCTGACTTTTCAAAAATTTCTAAACCTGAAAAAATATAATGTTATCCTTTGTTCAAAATCTTGGCGGTCAGTTTTTGCTTATCGCAGGAGCATTAAGCGCTATTTATTTTATTTTGATGATTTATTGTATAGTAGATGTAATAAAGTCTGAGTTTAAAGACCCCAGCATGAAGCTGATCTGGATTCTCATCATTTTATTTGCCCAATTAATTGGGACCTTAGTCTATTTGATTTTGGGGAAAAGCACTAAATCTTTAACCTACTGATATTATGTTTGGAATAGGAATATTTGGATTGGCGATATACGCCTACACGATCTACGATGTGGTGATCAGCAATTTTGCCAGCGACACGGACAAGTTGATCTGGGTTTTGATTGTGGTCTTAGTTCCATTTTTGGGAACTATCCTATGGTTTTTAATAGGAAGAAAAAAACGAATCAATTGATCCTTACTTGAAAATATCCTTTACTGCTCCTTCCAATTCTGGAAACTCAAACTCAAAACCTGCTTTTTGAATTTTTTGAGAGGATACTCGATTTCCTCCAAGAACCATAGCTGCCATTTCTCCTAAAACTAATTTCAAAGCAAAGCCAGGAACTCCAATACCCACAAAAGGCTTTCCTTTCGCTTTCGCTGCAACTTTTGTCAAATTATAATTGGTGGCAGGATTTGGTCCTACCGCATTGTAAACTCCCTGAAGCGTAGTCTTTTCAACAGCAAAGACGAAAAGCTTTGCAAGATCTTCAATATGAATCCAGCTCATCCATTGATCGCCGGATCCTAAAGGTGCCGCTACTGGTGGCTTGAGCATTTCTCCCAAAGCACCACCATCAGCATCTAATACAATTCCTATTCGAAGCAATACCGTGCGAAGTTGGAGTTCTTCCACTTTTTTCACCTCTTTTTCCCACGCGACCACAACCTGGGCCAAAAAATCAGTTCCAGGTTTGCTTGCCTCATCTACCAATGCAGTTCCTGTATTAAAGCCATAATATCCCACTGCAGACGCTGAAATAAATACATCCGGCTTGGAGTTCGCCATAGCAATATGCTCATGGAGTAATTGGGTGCTGTCGGTACGGGAATCTAAAATTTGCTTTTTACGATCGTCTGTCCATCGCTTATCTGCAACACCTGCTCCTGCTAGATGAATGATGCAATCTGCCCATTCGATACTTTCCTGATCCAGTTGTTTTTTGGCTACATCCCACAAAAAAGATTGCTGATGCTGGGTGCTTCGACTCAGCCAAGCTACCTGATACCCTTTTTGCTCGAGTAAGGCTGTGATTTGCTTGCCTACGAGCCCAGATCCTCCTGTTATTAAGATATTTTTCATGGTTTCCATATTCGGGGTAATAACTTTTAATAAAGGAAAAGGTTAGCCAGATCAATTGTTCAGTTCCATTCCCAGTTTGATGAATTCCAATTTCTATTCCTAATT
>JAFMBQ010000026.1 GCA_017858365.1 Algoriphagus sp.
CTTGAACTTAACTTAGGTTATTCGCACAGTATATTCTTCGCTCTTCCAATTGAAGTTAGCTTGAAGACAGAAACTGCAAAAGGTAAGAACCCGATAATATCCTTAGAATCTAATGATAAGGAATTAATCGGTCAGATAGCGGCAAAAATCAGAGCACTGCGTAAGGTAGAACCTTACAAAGGAAAAGGTGTGCGCTTCGTTGGTGAACAAGTTAGACGTAAGGCTGGTAAGACTGCCGGTAAAAAATAATAAGTTATGGCATTTAATAAGAGTTCCAGAAGACTTAGAATCAAGCAAGGTATCAGAAGAAAGATTTCTGGTACAGATTCCAGACCGCGTTTATCTGTATTCAAAAGTAATACAGGTATTTATGCTCAACTTGTTGATGATCTTAAAGGTCAGACCTTGGCACATGCATCTTCCAAAGAATTGGGAGCCAAAGCCAATACCAATGTGTCAGTTTCTAAAGAGGTAGGTAAAAAACTTGCTGAAAGAGCTGTTGCTAATGGAGTAAACGAAGTCGTTTTTGACAGAAATGGTTACCTATATCACGGTAATGTGAAAGCTTTAGCCGATGGTGCTAGAGAAGGAGGCCTTAAATTTTAATCCGTTATGTCTCAATTAAGAAGAAAGCCAATTAGGGCTACAGATACAGATTTAAAAGAAAAAGTAGTAGCGATCAACCGAGTAGCCAAAGTGGTAAAAGGTGGTAGAAGATTCTCTTTTTCTGCAATTGTTGTGGTAGGCGATGGCCAAGGTGTTGTAGGTTACGGGTTGGGTAAAGCCAATGAGGTGACTGACGCAATCACTAAAGGTATCGAAGATGCAAAAAAGAACTTGGTAAAAGTACCAATTCTAAAGGGCACTATTCCTCATGAACAATTAGGAAAATTCGGTGGTGGATTTGTTTTGATCAAGCCAGCTGCAGCAGGTACCGGTGTAATCGCCGGTGGTGCAATGCGTGCGGTATTGGAAAGTGCAGGCGTTACAGACGTACTTGCGAAGTCCAAAGGTTCTTCAAATCCTCACAACGTGGTGAAAGCTACAATCGATGCATTAGTACAACTTAGAGATGCGATTGCTGTTTCGCAGCAGCGTGGAGTGAAAATGTCTAAAGTTTTTAACGGATAATTATCATGGCTAAGATCAAAATTACTCAAACTAAGAGCACTATCGATAGACCAAAAGATCAGAAAGCTACAATTACAGCTTTAGGACTTGGTAGAATCAGCAAATCTGTTGTGGTAGAGAATACTCCTCAAATTGCTGGTATGGTAAATAAAGTTAATCACCTTGTAAAAGTGGAGGAAGCTTAATTATGAAACTGCATACATTAACCCCAGCTGAAGGATCAACCAAAAATCGTAAGAGAATTGGTAGAGGTACCGGTTCAGGTAGAGGAGGGACTTCGACAAGAGGTCATAAAGGAGCTAAATCTAGGTCCGGTTACAAAAGAAAGCTTGGATTTGAAGGTGGTCAAATGCCACTTCAAAGGAGAGTGCCTAAGTTTGGATTCAAAAGCTTTAACAGAGTAGAGTTTAAGCCAGTTAATTTAGATACCTTGCAAATCCTTTCTGAGCAACATAATCTTGAGGTGATCAATATGGAGGAGTTAGTCGCTCATGGTATTGCTTCTAAGAATGATAAAATCAAAATCCTCGGAGGAGGAGAATTGACAGCTAAGTTGGAAATATCTGCACATAAATTCTCCGCTTCAGCTGTTGAAGCAATTGAAAAAGCAGGTGGTTCAATAAACACAATTTGAATTAATGAAAAAGTTTATTTCAACAGTTAAGAACATTTTCTCTATCGAAGATTTAAGAACAAGAATCTTAAATACGATAGGATTTCTAATCATTTTCCGGTTAGGTTCCTTCATCGTACTTCCTGGAGTGGATCCTTCCAAATTGAATGGTTCAGCAGAAGGAATTTTTGGTTTGATTGATACGTTCTTGGGAGGAGCCTTTAGTAATGCTTCCATCTTTGGACTTGGCATTATGCCTTACATATCTGCTTCAATCGTTTTGCAGTTATTAACTGTTGGAGTGCCTTACTTTCAGAAAATGCAGAAAGAAGGGGAGTCTGGTAGAAAACGTATCAACCAGATTACCCGAGTTCTTACTATTTTAATCACTATTGCTCAAGGTATAGGTTACGTTTCCGCTACTATCCTGCCCACTGGTGCTGTAATGGTAAGCACGTCCCTATTTATGTTTAGCTCCTTGGTCTTACTCTCTGCTGGCACCATGTTTTGTATGTGGTTGGGAGAGAAAATTACTGAAAAAGGTATCGGCAACGGTATCTCAATGCTAATCATGATTGGAATCATCTCAAGATTCCCTGGAGCATTGATTGCTGAAGGTGTTGAGAAAGGTTCTTCTGGACTACTACTTCTTTTAATAGAAGCAGGTGTTCTATTCTTTGTGGTTGTAGGTGTAATTGCACTTACGGAAGCGACGCGAAGGATTCCTGTACAATATGCAAAGCAAGTAGTTGGAGGTAAGGTTTATGGTGGACAGCGTCAGTATATACCAATCAAAGTGAACGCCTCTGGTGTAATGCCGATTATCTTTGCTCAGTCTTTGATGTTCGTGCCAGCGTTGATAGCTCAGATTTGGGCCCAGGATAATGATATTGCCAACTACATTGGCGCTACTTTTAGTGACTTCACGTCTTGGCAATACAATTTATTGTTCGCTACGATGATTATAATCTTTACGTTTTTCTACACTGCTATTACCGTCAATCCGGAGCAGATAGCTGAGGACATGAAGAGAAATGGTGGTTTTGTTCCAGGAATTAAGCCGGGAGCGCCAACCTCTGAATTTATTGATGGTATTATCTCTAAAATAACATTGCCGGGATCTATTCTTCTAGCGGCAGTAGCAATACTTCCAGCATTGGCGATCATTTCTGGAGTAGGTGGTGAATTTGCTCAGTTTTATGGTGGAACATCGCTTCTAATTATGGTTGGTGTAATTATGGATACCTTGAGACAAATTGAAAGTTATTTGTTGATGAGACATTACGAGGGAATGATGAAAAGTGGTAATATGAAGAATAATCCTTCTAATTATCAAGTAGCTTAAGATGATTCATTACAAAACTTCGCAAGAAGTTAAGTTAATAAAAGAAAGTGCTGATATTCTTGCAAGAGCCCATGGGGAAGTCGCTAAGCATGTCAAAGAAGGGGTAAAGACCTCTTTTCTAGATAAAATTGCTGAGGAATTTATTCGAGATCACAAAGCTGTTCCATCCTTTAAAGGTTACAATGGTTTTCCAGCTTCATTATGTATTTCTACAAATGAGGTTGTGGTTCACGGTTTTCCTAGTGATTATGAATTGAAAGATGGCGATATAATCTCAATAGATTGTGGAGTCTTTCACCAAGGTTTTCATAGCGATTCCGCTTATACATATCCTGTTGGTGAAGTTCCCACTTCTATTATAGAGCTTCTTAGAGCTACTAAAGATTCCCTATATCTAGGTATTGAGCAAGCTATATTTGGTAATAGAATCGGTGATATTGGAAATGCGATCCAAAAATTTGTAGAGGCCAAAGGATATACGGTTGTTCGCGAATTAGTGGGGCATGGACTTGGAAAAAGTCTTCATGAAGCACCAGAAGTTCCTAATTATGGTAAAAAAGGTAGCGGTCCTTTGTTGAAAGAAGGAATGGTAATCGCAATCGAGCCTATGGTTAATCTTGGTACACGTAACATTGTCCAAGAGCGAGATGGATGGACTATTCGCACTGCGGATCGTCAACCGTCGGCACACTATGAGCACACAGTAGCAATATTTGAAGATAGAACAGAGGTTTTGACAACCCATAAATACATAGAAGAGAATTTTAAATTCTAATATGGCTAAACAGACATCAATAGAGCAAGATGGTACCATCGTAGAAGCATTATCTAATGCGATGTTTAAAGTCGAACTGGAGAACGGGCATCAATTAATTGCTCACATTTCAGGGAAAATGAGGATGAATTACATCAAGATTCTTCCTGGTGACCGCGTCAAATTAGAACTCTCTCCATACGATTTATCAAAAGGAAGAATAGTATATAGATATAAATAAACTGATATGAAAGTAAAGACATCTATCAAAAAGAGAAGTGTTGACTGTAAGTTGATCCGTAGAAAAGGAGTTCTATACGTCATCAATAAGAAGAATCCTAAGTTTAAACAAAGACAAGGTTAAGATTATGGCTAGAATTGCAGGTGTAGACATACCAGACAATAAGCGAGGCGAGATCGGACTTACCTATATCTTCGGTATCGGAAGAAACTCCGCTAGAGCTATCTTAAGCAAGGCTGGTATTTCTTTCGATAAGAAAGCAGGTGAGTGGGATGATGATGAATCAACCGCCATTCGTAATATTATTGCTGAAGAATTCAGAACAGAAGGTGTACTGAAATCAGAGGTCCAATTGAACATCAAACGACTACTTGATATCGGTTGTTACAGAGGTTTGAGACACAGAAAAGGACTTCCTGTTCGTGGTCAGAAGACTAAGAACAATGCCAGAACAAGGAAGGGTAAGCGTAAAACAGTTGCTAACAAAAAGAAGGCAACTAAATAAAACCTGATTAGATTATGGCTCAGAAAAGAAACGATAAAGCAAAAGGTAAAAAAAGAGTAGTAAAGGTAGAAGCTGTAGGTCAGGTGCATATTAAAGCCTCCTTCAACAATATCATTATCTCGATTACCAACAATGCAGGACAAGTGATATCTTGGGCCTCTGCCGGTAAAATGGGTTTCAGAGGATCAAAGAAGAACACTCCATACGCTGCTCAAATGGCAGCCCAGAATTGCGGACAAGTAGCATATGACCTAGGTTTGAGAAAAGTCGAGGTTTTTGTAAAAGGTCCAGGTGCTGGTAGAGAATCAGCGATCAGAACGTTGCAAAATGTAGGTTTGGATGTAACCACGATCATTGACGTGACTCCTATGCCTCACAATGGCTGTCGTCCACCAAAGCGTAGAAGAGTTTAATTTTAAAATTGTAACAGAATGGCTAGATATACAGGTCCTAAATCAAAGATCGCCAGAAAATTTGGTGAGCCTATCGAAGGGCATAGCAAAGCGCTACAGAAAAAGAATTACCCTCCGGGACAACACGGAAGAGGTAGAAGAAAGAAGCAGTCGGAATATGCAATCCAACTTTCCGAAAAGCAGAAAGCAAAATACATCTATGGTGTATTGGAAAGACAATTTGCTAAAATGTTTGGTATTGCTTCAAGAAAGTCTGGAATCACAGGTGAAAACCTACTTCAGCTTCTAGAAGGAAGATTAGACAATACAGTTTATAGATTAGGAATTTCTCCAACTAGGAGAGGTGCTAGACAGCTAGTTTCTCACAAACATATTCTAGTGAATGGTGATGTGGTAAACATTCCTTCTTATACGCTTAAACCAGGTGATGTGGTTTCAGTTAGAGAGCGTTCTAAGTCTCTTCTAGCCATCACTAGTAGCTTAGCTGGAAAAGGTGCAAATAAATATCCTTGGTTAGAGTGGGATGGCACATCATTGACCGGCAAATTCGTCAGTGTACCAGGCAGAGATGATATTCCTGAGAATATCAAGGAGCAACTCATTGTCGAACTTTACTCTAAGTAATTTTAATATTGTCAGCTTTTAAAAAAGAACGAGATATATGTCCATACTAGCATTTCAAATGCCGGAGAAAGTGGTAATGGAAAAAGCCGATGATTTTCATGGCTTATTTACCTTCAAACCACTAGAAAAAGGCTATGGCGTTACCATCGGTAATGCCTTGAGAAGAATTCTGCTTTCTTCCTTAGAAGGTTATGCAATCACTTCATTGAAGATTCCTGGAGTAGTGCATGAATTTTCTACTATAGAAGGTGTAGTTGAAGACGTCACAGATATTATTTTGAACTTAAAACAAGTGAGATTCAAGAAAGTGCATGAAGCATTTGATGGAAAAATCACTGTTGAGATAAAGAATCAATCTGTGTTCACTGCTGGAGACATTGCCAAGTTCACATCTTCCTTCGAAATCCTAAATCCTGATTTAGTGATTTGTCACATCGACGAGTCTAAAAACTTTGAGATGGAATTAGTGGTTGAAAAGGGCAGAGGTTACTTACCAGCTGAAGAATCCAAACCAAAAGATCAAATCTTTGGTACAATCTCTATCGATGCCATCTTCACTCCTATAAAGAATGTGAAGTATAGTGTGGAGAATACGAGAGTAGAGCAAAAGACTGACTTCGAAAAACTAATCCTAGAAGTATCTACAGATGGTTCAATCCATCCGGAGAAAGCACTTCAAGAATCTGCTAAAATCTTGATTCAACACTTTATGTTGTTCTCTGACCAAACAATGGTCTTAGACTCCACTGGAGTAGCTGAACCAGAGCCGATTGATGAGGAGTTTTTGCATATGAGAAAGTTGCTTAAGACGTCCTTAAGCGATCTAGACCTTTCTGTTAGAGCATTCAACTGCCTGAAAGCAGCTGATGTGAAGACGCTGGGTGACTTGGCAAGACTTGAAATCTCGGACATGATGAAATTCAGAAACTTTGGTAAAAAGTCTCTTGCAGAATTAGAGCAACTTATCCAAGAAAAAGGATTGACTTTTGGAATGGATATTTCAAAGTATAAACTTGATGAAGAATAATTAATATGAGACACGGTAAGAAATTTAACCACCTTGGAAGGAAGGCTGCTCACCGGAAGGCAATGCTTTCTAATATGGCAACTTCACTAATTCTTCACAAGCGTATTTCGACCACGCTTGCCAAGGCAAAAGAATTGAAGAAGTATTTGGAACCTCTTGTGACTAGAGCAAAAGAGGACACCACTCACAATAGACGTATGGCTTTCTCTTATTTGAAAAATAAAGAGGCAATCATCGAACTATTCGGAGGTGTGATTGAAAAAGTAGCAAATCGTCCTGGAGGGTATACACGTATCATCAAGACTGGCTTTAGATTAGGTGATAACGCTGAGATGTGTATTATCGAATTGGTTGACTTTAACGAATTGATGTTAAAAGATTCTAAGCCAGTTAAGAAGACTACACGACGATCTAGAAGAGTTACTGGAACGGCTTCCGCTGTGGCAGAAGCTAAAGTAGAAACTCCTGCTGTAGAGACAAAAGCTGAAGAGCCAAGTGCTCCTGAGGCTAGCGAAGATTCAACTGAAGGCGAAACTGAAGAGAAGTAAGTTGAAGCACTCACTGACTATATCAAAGGATTGGACATTTGTTCAATCCTTTTTTTATACCCTTTTCAACCTTAATCCTTTCCAATAAATATTTAACTTTGAGCAACTCAAAAAGAACGATGATCAAACAAAAAGCAACTTTACTCTTAGCGGATGGAACTGTCTTTCACGGTTCATTGATTGGAAACCATGGAACAAACGGTGGTGAGATTTGCTTCAATACCGGAATGACCGGCTATCAGGAGATTTACACCGATCCGTCTTATACTGGACAAATAATCGTGACAACCACACCTCATATCGGAAATTATGGCGTGATCGATTCCGAAGTGGAATCGGATCATCCCACGATTGGTGGTATTGTAGTCAATAGCTTTTCTGATGTTTATTCCAGACTTGATGCGAACGGCTCACTTCAGGATTACCTAGTAGCGAATAAAATTACCGGTATTGCAGATATCGATACGAGAATGCTAGTGCGTCATCTAAGGGCCAAAGGTGCTATGAATGCCGTTATCAGTTCAGAGTTTGAAGGAAATATAGCTGGCCTTCAATCTGAATTGGTGAAAGTTCCTGATATGAATGGTTTGGAGCTTTCGTCTGAAGTCTGTACCAAAGAGCCTTACTATTATGGCGATGAAAATGCTTCCATTAAAGTGGCTTGTCTTGACTTTGGAATTAAAAAGAATATTCTTAGAAATCTTGCTAGTAGAGGTGTTTACTGTAAAGTATTCCCTGCCAAAACCAAATTGGCAGAAATGGAAGCTTGGTCTCCCAATGCATATTTTCTCTCCAATGGTCCAGGTGATCCCGCAGTGATGGAATATGCAGTAGCTACTACCAAAGATATCTTGATTACGGGGAAACCTCTTTTTGGTATTTGTCTTGGACATCAGATCCTTGCTGAATCTTGCGGAATTTCAACCTACAAGATGCACCATGGCCATAGAGGATTGAACCATCCCATCAAAAATTTGAATACAGGTAAAAGTGAAATCACTTCCCAGAATCACGGTTTCAATATTACAAGAGAAGATGCAGAGAAAAATACAGAAGTGGAGATCACTCACGTGCATTTGAATGACAACACTGTCGCGGGAATTCGCTTGAAGAATAAGCCTGCTTTCTCGGTTCAATATCACCCAGAGTCTTCTCCGGGTCCTCATGATTCGAGATACCTTTTCGACGATTTTATTTCTTTAATTAATCAAAACTAATACTCCTAAACCTTTTAAAACTATGACGTTGATTCAATCAATTCATGCAAGACAAATTCTAGACTCTAGAGGAAATCCTACCGTTGAGGTGGATGTATATACTGAAAATGGAGCCTTTGGCAGAGCGGCAGTACCAAGTGGTGCTTCAACTGGTATCAATGAAGCTGTCGAGCTTCGTGACGGCGACAAAAAGGCCTATATGGGCAAAGGAGTTCTAAAGGCGGTTGCTAATGTGAATGATATTATCGCTGCTGAGCTTGTAGGCTTTGATATATTTGAGCAAAATCTAATCGATCAGATTATGATCGAATTGGATGGCACTCCGAATAAAAGCAAACTAGGAGCAAATGCCATTCTTGGTGTTTCTCTAGCCGTTGCCAAAGCCGCAGCGATGGAATCCAACCAGCCACTTTATAGATATATTGGTGGAGTAAATGCTAATACACTTCCTGTTCCTATGATGAATATCATTAACGGAGGGTCGCATTCTGATGCGCCGATTGCATTTCAAGAGTTTATGATCCGTCCGGTTGGAGCTCCAACTTTCTCAGAAGCTATGCGAATGGGAACTGAAATTTTCCATAATCTGAAGAAAATTCTTCACGACAAAGGTTTGAGTACTGCAGTAGGAGATGAGGGAGGATTTGCTCCAAACTTCTCTGGAGGAACGGAGGAAGCTTTGGCTTGTATCCTAGATGCAATTTCCAAAGCAGGTTATGAGGCTGGCAAAGATGTTACCATCGCATTGGATTGTGCAGCATCTGAGTTTTTCAAGGATGGAATGTATGATTATAAGAAATTTGAAGGCGACACTGGGAAAACAAGAAGCCGTGAGGAGCAGGTTAATTATTTAGCTGAGCTTTCTGAAAAATATCCGATTGATTCTATTGAAGATGGTTGCGCAGAAGAAGATTGGCAAGGATGGGCAATGCTCACTGCCAAAATCGGAGATCGTGTGCAATTAGTTGGTGATGATCTTTTTGTCACTAATGTGAAATTCTTGAAAAGAGGAATCGAAGAGAAGTCAGCGAATTCTATCTTAATCAAAGTAAACCAAATCGGTACCTTGACAGAAACCATTAATGCAGTGAACCTTGCTCATAAAGCTGGATTCACTACTGTAATGTCTCACAGATCTGGCGAAACAGAAGATTCAACGATTGCGGATTTGGCAGTAGCTCTGAATTGCGGACAAATCAAGACTGGTTCTGCTTCTAGATCTGATCGTATGGCTAAATACAATCAATTGCTTCGAATCGAGGAGCAGTTGGGTGAAGCGGCTATTTTCAATGGCAAATTCGTTTGATTCGGGTAATCCTTTTCACAAATTTAGACAGCCTTTCGAGGCTGTCTTTTTTTTTGCATCATTTTTGTAACTTAATTTAGAAATCCTTATTCCCATGACCAAATACCTCAAATACACGAAAAACTTTTATGTTTTAGGATTGGCCTTCTTCTTTGCTTGGATGATTTTTATTGATTCTAATAGTGTGATCAATCAAGTCAAACTCAGCAGTAAACTCAACACTTTGGAGGATCAAAGGGAATTTTATTTGGAGCGAAAAGTAAAAATTAAAGCAGAGCGGGAAGAGTTGATGAGCAATCCTGAACTTTTGGAGAAGTTTGCCCGTGAGAAATACCTGATGAAAAAACCAACAGAAGATCTCTATGTCATTGTTAAAAAATAAGTTTAGCCTTTTATTTTTCCTCGTTTTTATACTTTCAGTATCAAGCACGTTTGCACAGCGTGAATACTATCCCGGCGATAGCATTCCATTCAAAGACCGACTTTATTTTGGAGGAAATTTCGGGATGCAATTTGGCACCGTGACATTAATTGATTTTTCTCCTTTAGTGGGAGTGATGATTACCCCTAAGTTTTCTTCTGGAGTAGGGATTACCTATCAATATTTCAACGATCGCAGGTTCATAGGAGGAGAATCTTCTTCTTATGGAGGAAGACTCTTTAGCAGATACAATGTGCTGCCTAATATTTTCCTTCACGCAGAATACGAATCCATCAATTTTGATAATTACAATTTTCAATCAGAGCGATTTGAGCGGATCTGGTCCAATGCCTTGTTCCTTGGTGGCGGATATTTTGCGCCCTTTGGACCAAGGGGTGGAGCTAATTTCACTTTTCTCTACAATGTGCTGCATGACAATCGTCGATCACCCTACGGTGAACCTTATGTGATTCGAGTGGGTTTTGTATTGTAATCAGCCCTATTTCAAACCTTTCATGGATCCATTTATTTCAAAACTATTTCTCGCACATCAAGAGTGTTCGGATTGTCCCTCCCCAAAAGTAATTAAACAGTTTTTTGAAGAATTATTGGGATTGCTTTTTCCCGAATACACAGTAACAAAAATCAACAATCAGAAGGAGCTGGAGACAAAACTTAATCAACTTAAGCTAACCTTTTCGGCAATTTTGGACCGAAATAAACACCTGTATGATGGAAAGGTAGAATTGATTTCAAATGAGTTCTTCCAAAATCTAGAACGTATTTACGACTGGGTACATCAGGATGTAGATGCCATGTATGCAGGAGATCCAGCGGCTAAATCCCGAACAGAAATACTTCGGAGTTACCCCGGATTTTATGCTATTGCTGCCTATCGAATTGCGAACCAAATCCATCAATTGGGAGTCAAACTTATTCCAAGGATGATTACAGAGATTGCACATAGCCGTACAGGAATCGATATTCACCCTGGAGCCAAAATTGGTCAACACTTTTGTATAGATCACGGTACTGGCGTGGTGATCGGTGAGACCACGGTGATTGGTGATCACGTGAAAATCTACCAAGGAGTGACGCTAGGCGCTTTGAGTGTGGAGAAAACTGAAGCTGACATCAAGCGACACCCAACCATTGCCGATCATGTCGTTATTTATGCTGGTGCGACAATTCTAGGAGGTACAACTACCATTGGAAAGAATAGTGTGATTGGCGGGAATGTCTGGCTAACCAAAAGTGTCCCTGCTGGAAGCAAAGTGTATTACCAAGCGCAAATGTACCATGTTGGCACGGCTACGACTGACGTGTTTGTATTTAAAAATGATCAAGATGAAGTTATTTGAACTAATAGGAAATACACCCCTAGTGGAGTTGGGGCATATTCCTGTTAATCCTAAAGTTAAAATTCTGTGTAAACTAGAAGGTCAAAATCCTGGTGGAAGTGTCAAGGATCGAGCTGCTTATAACATGCTTCGAGCTGCCCTAGACAGAGGCGAGATCAAATCTGGGGATAAATTGGTAGAAGCTACAAGCGGCAATACTGGGATAGCCTTGGCGATGGTGGCCAAAGTTCTAGGATTGGAGATGACTTTGATTATGCCAGACAATTCTACCAAGGAACGAGTCCTCTCTATGGAAGCCTATGGGGCCAGGGTAATTCTTACACCTGCTGCAAAAACTATTGAATATTCCCGAACCCTAGCTGAGGAAATGAATGTAAATGAGGGCTATTTCATGCTCAATCAATTTGCTAATCCGGATAATTACCTTGCACATTATAACACCACCGGACCTGAAATTTGGAATGATACAAAAGGGAAAGTAACCCACTTTGTCTCGGCTATGGGCACTACCGGGACAATCATGGGTGTTTCTAAATTTCTAAAAGAGAAAAATCCCGCGATTCAAATCGTTGGTACTCAGCCTACGGATGGATCTAGTATTCCGGGGATCAGACGCTGGTCCAAAGAGTTTCTTCCCAAGATTTTCGATCCTTCACGGGTAGATCGTGTAATCGATGTAAGTCAAGATCAGGCGACTGAGATGACTCGAAGGATGGCTAAAGAAGAGGGGATTCTTGCAGGAATGAGTAGCGGAGGAGCATTATTTGCCGCTCTAGAACTTGCAAAAACACTGGATTCCGGATTGATCGTTTGCATCACCTGTGATCGTGGTGATCGGTATCTGAGTTCAGATTTGTTTGGGTGAACTAGTGTGGCTCAAGCTTAGTTAATTGTCTTCTGATTAAATAGAGACAAGTTTAAAATACAAGTTCGATGCTTCATTTTTATTCCAGGAAATTTCTTTCCCCAAGTGATAAAAGGCTTCTAAAAGTGGCGCATTATTGATTTTGCCGGCGTCAACTGCATTAAAGCCAATTAATTCGATAAGTCTTTTGACTCTGATTTTATCTGGAATATCGTCTCCGCAATAATAAACTTCTTTGATTAGTCCAATGGTATCGGAATTCGGATAATCAATCCCCAAATTATTGAAACCTTTAAATAGATGTGCTTCCGGAGCTGCCCGCTTCAACAAAAGGGTATTAGAGGTTCCTAATTTTTTGTCATACTGGGCATTGGTGCAGTCGATGATAAGTTTATCACTGGTATCTACATTTTTTAAAGCGCGAGCTATTTCCTTCAAGTAGCTGTTTTCACTGCAGATAAGAATGATTTCGGATTGGATGATTGCTGATTCAAAAGGGCAGATTCTGTTGTAAAGAAGATTTAGCATCTTCCAGTCATTTTCTTGGGTATTGAAATCATGTCTTACCCCGAATACTACATCCAGTCCGGCATCTATGTATTTTTTGCCCAATGTTTTTGCAAGTGAAGTACCGCCTAGAATTCCCAGTTTCATATTTCGGAAAGGGCTACAGATTGTAATTGATCAATCCATAAATCCCAGTTAAAATTTGGATAATAACGATGTAAACATCTGAAAAGTAGAGCATAAGGTTTAATAATCAAAATATAATTTTGAAAAAATACGTAAAACAATATATTTTTCATTTTTGCTTGCATGAAATGCAGAATAGTTCTCTCAAAAGCAAATCTCCCCTGACAGCCCTTGCTCATTTTTCTAGGTTTTGTGCTCAATGAATTGGTATTGAAGGGGCTATGTTAACTTTTGACCTGTCTATACAATCGAAAATCAAACCTTGCCGCGGTTCGTGTCTCCACGAAACGCAATTTGCTGATTAGGTCTCGTATTTCGGAATTAAAAAAAATCACTTCACCTTCTCCAATCCTGTCGTAATCACATATGCAGGATCCATCGCATAATAGGTCAGAGTGAAGAGCTCCGAAAAAAATAATTTGCTGATTTTCAAGCGTACTATCTTTTTGATAATACTGCAAACAACTTTATTTGCCCAGAAATACGTTTGAAAAAGAAAAAAATAAAATGAAACAGATACTGCTAATTTGCTTTGCTAGCCTCGCTTTTTCAGCCTGTTCTTCGATTTTCTCCACTCTAAACGGAAAATTAATGAGTCAACTGGAATTGGGAATGTCAAATGATGACATGATTCGTCTGTTGGGTAGGGACTTCACCATTTCGGAAATGCGAATGGAAGGCGTAGATAGAATTCAGGTATTTTCGTATAGAAACTACCCTTATACCGATGAATTTTACGAGTTTTTATTTGTCAATGGGCTATTAAAGGAATGGTTTCGAGAATTTAAGACTAACTGTGAAGTGGTAGAAAATTGATCGGAAGCGTATGGTTTGTTTTCATCGAATAGCCGTGGCTATGACTAGCTGCGATAAGATTTTTGAGCGATTCGATGTCCCGAAAGTAAAATTGGAACAAGGATTTTGGGCCCCGATAATAAGTGGTATTTGTCTGAACGACCACTGGTTGAACCTTTCAATAATCTCCGACGCGTTTCCTGTCTCCACGAAACGCAATTTGACAAACTTTTTTAACCGCTAAGGACACCAAGTTCGCAAAAGTTAATCCTGGCGACTGCCATCTGCCACTGCTTCTGTCAACTACTTTAATCCAAACCTCAAAGGTTAACCCTGCCAACTCTTGCCGCTGTTCGTGTCTCCACGAATCGCAATTATCTGATTTTTTACTACGAAGTCCTTTTACCAATTTGGCCACCGTTTCTGTCTCACCAACGATTTACTTTTAGTTTAAATAAGTGAGTGGAGACACTAACTTTGGCGAGATTTTTTTTAACCGCAAAGCTCGCAAAGTCTATTTTTTTCGCAGCGGTTAGTATCTCCACGAAACGCAATTATCTAATTTTTTACTTCAAAGTCCTTTACCAATTTGGCCACCGTTTCTGTCTCACCAACGATTTACTTTTAGTTTAAAAAAATGAGAGGAGACACTCAATTGGGAAGATTTAAAAAAACCGCTTCATCTTATTTAATCCTGTCGTAATCACATATGCAGGATCCATCGCATAATAGGTCGGGTTGAAAAGCTCCAGCGATAGGATAATCTGTCCTCCTTTTGATTTCAATACCTCGGAAAGTTCCTTGATCGGCGCAGCTCCATCTCCTGGAAAGACCCGATCTTTATCCTGCTGCTCCAGTCTCGGGATGTCTGCTGGGAAATCATTCATGTGGAAAATGTCAATGGTATGTCCATCCAGCATTTTCATTCCTTCAAATCCGGAACCTCCTCGGAATAAATGGTAGACATCTGCCAAAATCTTGGCGTCTTTATCATCTGCCGCTGCAGCGACCATCATCGCTTGGCCCAAATGGTGGAAAGAAGGATAAGCTCCCCAAAATTCCAATTGAGGCATTACCCCAGTTTTTCGACCTAGGTCAAGCAAGCGCTTGTACTTTTCGCCTGCCTGAAGCAGGTCTAGTGGTGCTTCAGTCCCGATTGCCGGAGCCGCCACTCGTGGACACCCTAGCGCTGCCAAGACTTCCATTTCTTTTTCCATCTGTATAAAACCAGTCTTGCTCTTCTCTGCATCTTGGGACATCCAAGTCGGAAATCCGATGCAATCAAAAAATTGTAAACCGGCATCAGAAGCAAGCTTCTTGAGCGATGTGATTGATTTCCCAGTTTCCAGATAGGTTTGAATCTCCGCCATCCAAGGTTCAAATCCGTCATAGCCAGCTCGAGCAGCTAGCTCGATGATTTGAGGTAAGCTTAACTTTTGGCCTCTGATGGTGCTGGTATTTAAGGAAAAGAGAAATTTGGTTTCTTTTTTAGGACTTGTTGCCCCAAAGGCAGCAGTAAGAGGAAGGGTTGTAGCTCCTAATGCCAGGGATTTGAGAAGTGTTCGTCGGTTAATCATTTCTTTGTCTAAGGATTAGTGGGTTGATCCATTTAAAATCTACTTTAGCCTTTCATGATATCTTCCAAAGATTTGAATCATTTCTTCAGTAGTATCGTGCAATAGATTTATATGCTAAAAATAAGCTTTTTTCTTTCGGGTCTTTTGATTTTTGGATGGTCGGCTAAAGCGCAGGAAGTCTCAGCTTCCGACTCTTACCTTTCACTCTACCAAAAGCAGCTACCCTTTTTCCAAGAGTTGATTAGTGGAGGACTCTATGCAGATTCTCCGCGTAACTTTGATGGGCATCCATTCTTCGAGACTCGAGTTTTTGGAAATGGGATACTTCGAATTAATGAGGTAAATTATAAGGAAGTTCCCTTGCTCTATGATAGCCAGGCAGACTGGGTTATAACGTTCCAACCAATCCACAATCAAAAAATTCTAATCAAATCGGAGAAAGTCGAGGAGTTTGAACTTCAGGATGGCTCCGAATTCAGGAACTTCAAAGGCAATGAATCTTATACACATCACCGCAACGGATTCTACGAAATCATTTCGGATGGGGAAATCAAAGTTTTGGCAAAGCACCACAAAGAGCTAAAGCCAGTGAAGGAACTCGGAGATTACACCAAGGTATTTGTGGCCTATGAGGATCTGTTTTATTGGTATAATGGAAAATTTGAATCCGTGAGTAGAAAATCACAGGCAATTAATCTATTGGGATTAGATAAGAAAGAAGCGAAGCAGGCGCTGAAAGCAAGCAGGCTTGATTTTAAACGAAATATGGGACAGTCATTAGCCATTTTGGCGAATTTGAGGACTAAGGGTTCGGATACTTTTGAAGGATTTTCGAAATGAGGAAACTGATACTCTTGGGGCTTCTTTGTTTTTTATACATAAGCGCTTTCGCACAAAAGGCACCTTTGCCCAAAATCTCAGGAATGTATGCGGGGATGAGTTTTGATCGATTTGCCGCAAATATTGAATCAGATACTCCCTATCGATTCTTTTTCAAAGGAAAAGATGTTGCAGGCATTTTGGTCAATCTGCAGTTGACCAATTCCGAACTGAAGGACGCCTTGGATCAGATTTTTGCAAAATCAGGCTTGACCTATACCATTGATAAATCAAATCAAGTCTGGATCACTAGAGGACCAAGACTGACTTTAGATTTTCCGTCAGATTATTTTCAGATTCAGCAGCGTAATGATTCGGCTACGGGTTCTTCTGATTCCCTCGAAGCTTTTGCAAAAAATAAACGCTTCATAATCGGTAGAGCTTCAGATAATCCTCAGTCCAAAATAGCGACCCTGAGTGGGATAGTCAGCAGCATCGAATCAAGCCAGCCGGTTAATGGAGCAATAGTTTTAGAGAAGATTAATTACACACAGGTTGTAACCGATGCTAGCGGGCGATATAGACTGAATCTGCCCAAAGGGAGGCATACCATTGTAGTCCAGAATATCGGTGGATTTCAGGAGCAGCGGCAGATTGATCTGCGGGGAGATGGAACTTTGGATATGAGGATCGAGGAAAATGTGCTTTCCCTAGACGAATTTGTGGTGAGTTCTGGAGCTTTGTCCAATATCAATAAACTCGAAATGGGTGTACAATCCATCAGCATCGCAGAGGTTAAGCGATTGCCGGCAATATTGGGTGAAGTTGACGTGATTCGAGGATTGCTGACGATGCCAGGAGTAAATACTGTAGGTGAAGCAAGCGTTGGGTTCAATGTCCGAGGTGGGGCAGCAGATCAGAATTTGATTCTCTACAATCAGTCTACAATTTTCAATCCTTCACATGTCTTTGGATTCTTTTCTGCTTTTAATCCAGACATGGTTACTGGAGTAGAGCTTTATAAAGGTTCTGTGCCGGTAAATTATGGAGGTAGACTTTCCTCTGTCTTACAGGTTGCACCTAAATTTGGGAGCACCGAAAAAATCGAAGTGAGCGGAGGAATCGGGATCATGACAGGTCGATTAAGTGTAGAAGGTCCAATCAGTGATAAGACTACTTTTATTGTCGGTGGGCGAACTACTTATTCCAATTGGGCCCTCAATCTTTTGGAAGATGAAGCCGCACTGAATGGCTCAAATGCTTCATTCTATGATTTTAATGCAAATGTAAGGCACCAGATAAATGACAAAAACAGTCTGGAATTTTCAAGTTACTTGAGCAGCGATGAATTCAGCTTTGATGCCGACACGACTTATTCCTATCAAAATCGTAATCTAGCACTTACCTGGAGACACTTTTTTAATGATCAATTGGAGGGTAAATTCACTGTTGGTTACGATAGTTATGAATTTGGGATCGTTGGGCTAGATAATCCTTTGAATTCTTTTGATTTCAAGTTTAATGTCAATCAGCTCCATGCTCGTGCCGATTTGGAATATAGAAAAAGCGAGCGGCATATCCTGAAATTTGGCTTGCATGTCATAGACTATCAATTGAACCCAGGGACAAATAGTCCATTTGGTTCAGAATCCATAGTCATCAATAAAGATCTTGAGGATGAGCAAGCCCGAGAAATATCAATCTATTTTGGAGATGAGTTTTTTGTCAATGAAAAATTCTCTCTGAGCTATGGTGGACGATACATGTTCTATCAGCTTTACGGGCCTTTGACAGTGAATCAATACGTTCCAGGCGCACCGATAACAGAGAGCAATGTCATTGGGGAAGAGACTTTAGGAAAAGGGGAAAATGTAAAGACTTACCATGGTCCGGAGTTTAGAGTGTCAGGAAGGTATAATCTAAGCAATCAGTCCTCCATTAAGTTTGGTTTCAATACCATGCGTCAAAATATTCACTTGCTTTCCAACACGTCTTCGATTGCACCGACGGACTCATGGAAACTCAGTGATAGTTACATTAAGCCACAATCTGGAGGACAGGCTTCCTTGGGATATTATAGAAACTTGGCGAGCAATCGGATCGAATTTTCTACGGAAGTCTATTACCGCTACATGAATAATCAATTGGATTATCGTTCTGGAGCTTCCATTATTTTAAATGAAAATATCGAACAGGACATCCTGAACTCTATCGGAAAAGCCTATGGGGTGGAGCTGCTTCTAAAAAAGAATACTGGCAAATTGAAAGGTTCATTGGCTTATACCTATTCTAGGTCTTTGCTGAAGACTTCTGACGAGCCAAGTATCGAAAAGATCAATAATGGAGATTTCTACTCCAGTAATTTTGATCAACCACACCATGTGGTTTTAGTTGCGAATTACGAATTGAGCAAACGCGTCAATGCCTCCGTCAATGGTAATTATTCGACCGGAAGGCCAGTGACTCTTCCAATTTCAAAATTTGAATACGCAGGTTCGGAGCGAGTATATTTTTCCGACCGAAATGCCTATCGAATTCCAGATTATTTCCGAATTGACTTCTCCGTGAATTTGGAGGGGAATCATAAAGTCAATAAGCTTGCGCATTCCTCGTGGTCACTTGGAATCTATAATGTGCTGGGCAGAAGTAATCCGTACTCGGTCTATTATACGGCGGTGGAAGGTCAATTACGTGGCTACCAATTGTCGATTTTCGCTCGGCCTATTCCATTTATCACGTACAACTTCAGATTCTAATGAGATATTTTCAGCTATAC
>JAFMBQ010000387.1 GCA_017858365.1 Algoriphagus sp.
ATCCACTGATATTGATGGAAAATATGTGTTGCAAATTGAGGAAAATGAAGTTAATGGAAATTTAATTATCAGCTTTATAGGCTATCAAACACAAAATATTCCAATAGAAGGAAGAAATACAATCAATATTCAACTAAAGGAAGGAAGAGAATTGGAAGAAGTGGTTGTAACCGCTTTAGGTGTTAAAAAGCAGACTAAAAGTTTGGGTTATGCCACGGCAACAGTTGGTGGGGAAGATGTTGCAGTAAATAGGAGCGTCAATTTTATGAATGCTTTACAGGGTAAAATTGCTGGTGTAAATATTACATCCCTTGGATCGGGTGCGGCTGGAACCAGTAAAATTCGTATTAGAGGTCAGTCTTCATTTGGAGGCAATAACTCTCCTTTAATTGTTGTAAATGGAGTGCCTATAGACAATACCAATAATGGTGCAAGGGGTGATGTGGCAGAAAGAGGCTCAAATAGAACTTCCGATGGTGGAGATGGTCTAAGTAGTATCAATCCGGATGATATTGAAAGTATGACGGTCTTAAAAGGTGCTGCAGCCTCTGCACTATATGGTTCCCGTGCAAAAGACGGGGTCATAATGATTACCACTAAATCGGGGGCAAAAGGTCAGGGAGTATCCATAACCTATAATGCCAATTATACCAATGAAAAACCTTTAGATTATACCGATTATCAATATGAATATGGTCAGGGTGAGAATGGTGTCCGACCTACGACCGCATTTCCAACGTCAGGCCAGTGGAGTTTTGGAGAAAAATTTCAACCCGGAATGACGCATACTTTATTTAATAATCTTACCGTGCCTTATGAACCACAAAGGGGAATTATCAACCAATTTTATAGGATTGGAAGTACCTTGACAAATACTTTAACTATCTCTTCTGGTGGTCAGAATGGCGGTTTTAGTCTTTCAGGCTCCCAATTAGGAAATACGGCTATTTTAGAAGGTTCCGGTTATAATCGTAAAACAGTAAATCTGGGTTTCAATCAAACTTTTGCAAAAAATCTAATTATCTCTGGTAATATAAATTATTCTAATGAAAATCGTATAAATCCGCCGAATATAGCAGAACAAGATTTTAGTCCGGTAATTATTTATAATATGGCTAACTCTATGCCTTTATCATTGTTAAGAGAAAATGCCGAAGATGCAAATGGAAATGAAACGGTCTGGTCTCGTTTTACCAATAGGACAAATCCTTATTTCGCCCTAAAAAGATTTGATAGAATATCCAATGATCGTGTTTTTGGAAATATTACAGGTCGATATAATATAACAGATTGGTTATATGTTCAGGCTCGTGTTGGGCAGGATTATTATGCTCGTGAACAGGAATACAATTTACCTACTGGGACACGACGTCAGGTGGCAGCTCCTGCAGGATTCGTAAACGGCCAATATGTGCAGGACTCAAGAACAGTAAGGGAGTTAAATGCTGACTTTTTGGTGGGTGCAAACAAGACTTTTGGGAAAGTAGGTTTAAATGTTTCTGCTGGTGGTAATCAAATGTATCGCAAAATTAGCCGGCATAATGTGCTCATACAAGATTTTTTTGTAAGGGATCTGTATTCCTTAAGTAATGGTCGCGCAAAAGATCCCATTTATGATTTTTCTGAACGTCAGGTAAATTCCTTGTATGGATCGGCAGAATTGTCTTATAATGATGTGTTATTCATTAATGGAACTACAAGAAATGATTGGTTTTCAACGCTTTCTTCTGAAAATCGTAGCATTATTTATCCTTCACTTACTGCAAGTTTTGTTTTATCTCAGGCACTAAGAGATAAACTGCCTTCCTGGTTGAGCTTTGCAAAAATACGGGCTGCTTATGCTGAAGTAGGCAGTGATACCGATGTTCAGCCTTATTCAAATAATCTATTCTATAATATCAATACTCAATTATTTGGAACTTCACCATTAGGTAGTATTGCCGGCTCCATTGTGCCCAACACCAATTTGCGCCCTATGAGGGTTTCTGAAAAAGAAGCTGGCGTGGAATTAAAATTATTTGATTATCGCCTTGGGATTGACATTTCTTATTACGATAAACTATCATCTGACCAGATTTTGCGTAAACAAGCATCAAATGCAGGTGGATTTTTAACAGAATTGGTTAATGTTGGTAAAAGCCGAAATCAAGGGGTTGAATTATTAATTGATGTGGACGCTGTAAATACAACTAATTTTAAGTGGAATACCGTGGTTAACTTTGCTTATAATAAATCAGAGGTATTGGATTTAGGAGGGTTAAATGAAATTACCGTTGGAACGGGTGAATTTACCGGTCAATTACGTCAGGTAGTTGGTCAGCCACTGGGTCAATTATATGGTTTCGGCTACCTCAGGGATGCCTCCGGAAAACAAATTTTTGACGCTGGAAACGGTCGCCCTTTGCGCACTGCCACTCAAATAGCTTTTGGAAGTGCCGTACCAGTGTATGTTGGTGGTTTTACAAATATCTTCAACTATAAAGGTTTTGACCTATCTATCTTAATTGATTTTAAATTAGGTCATAAAATGATTTCAGGAACCAATTTTAATGCCTGGAGACACGGTTTGCACAAAGGTACCCTAGTGGGAAGAGCCGAAAATTTTGTCATCGGGGATGGGGTGAACAGCAGAGGGGAAGTCAATACCGTCAAATCGGGCGTTCAAGCCTTTTATGAAACGGTAAGAGCATCTAATATTGCGGAGGAATTTGTGGCCAATGCCGGACTTTGGCAATTGCGCCAAATCACCTTCGGTTACAATTTTAGTAAATTAGTTAAAAATATCAAGTTTGTAAAAGGGGCCAAATTAAGTATCGTTGCAAATAATATAGCCGTATTGAAAAAATGGGTTGATAATATTCACCCGGAACAATTTGGTTTCCCTTCTGATAACCTGGTTGGTTTAGAAGCAACTGGTTTGCCAGTTACCCGTAATATCGGGGTAAATTTGAATGTGAAATTTTAACCAACTTATTTGCTTTTTAAAAAATAAACTGTCGAAAACAAAAGAATATGAAAAATATAACATCCTATTTTCTCATTCTGGTTTGCTATCTTTTCGCCACTTCTTGTGACAAAGGATTTGATGAAATGAATATCAATCCAACAGCTTTAACTAAGATTGATCCTGCATTACAGCTCAATGCTGCTGTAGTAAGTAGTGCACCCGTTTATAATAATCTGAATTATGAGACAACTATTGTCAAACAGATGATTACGCCCTTCACAGGTTCTGGCGCAGGTGCGAATTTTAATCAGGATAATCGAAGTCTTTCTTCTTCAAACTGGAATCGGTATTATCAATCGGTCATAAAAGGTTTGGTGGACGGTCTTTCCCAAGCTCAGGATGTTCCCGCCCGTTCAAATTTGTATAATATGATTCGTATTTGGAAAGCCCATGCTTTTATGGTGTTGACAGATACGTACGGAGATGTTCCCTACACTGAAGCAGGTCAAAATTTTTTGAAGGGTATTTCAGCTCCAGTTTATGACTCCCAGGAAGCTATTTACACAGATATTTTAAATGAATTGGAAAAAGCCTCAATAGCCCTTGATGCTACAAAACCAAGAGTTACAAATGATGTCTTATACGCTGGTGATATTACCAAATGGCGCAGACTAGGTAACTCACTTTTGCTTCGTGCTGCTATGCGTTTGTCTAAGGTGAATCCTGCCAGGGCTTCTGAATTTGTGAAAAAAGCGGTTACAGGCGGATTAATGACCTCTAATAGCGATAACGCCGTTCTGTTGCATAATGCCAATTATGCTAATCCTATCGGCGCTCAACTCAATGGCGGACAATCCGCTTTCTTTTATCTCTCTGATGATTTTGTGAAATACTTAAGAGCCAATAAAGATCCTCGGTTGGCAGCTATAGCCGTTCGATATGTCGGGGCTGCAAGTGGAGCTCAACAGGTTGAAACAAGAGCCAAAAGAGATACTTCAGTTCAAATAGGTGCACCTCAGGGTTATGACAACACTACTATTGCACCTGTTGCCAGAGCTAGTGGTTTACAAAGTCTGTGGGATTACAGCCAGCTTGACCGTACCCGTATGGCAGGTCTTAATGCACCAAGCTTCATAATTACACATGCACAAACACAATTATTATTGGCCGAGGCTGCTTTTAGAGGCTGGACCATTGGAGATGCTAAAGCATTTTATGCAAATGGTATCAAAGCTAATATGGAACAATATGCAAGTTATGGAGCAAGTTCTGCGATACCAGCTGCCTCAATTTCTGCTTTTACAGCAGCAAATACGTTGACAACCGGAAAGGAGCTGGAACTGATTAATACGCAATATTGGGTTGCCTCGTTCCTGAATGGGCCGGAAGCATGGGCTAATTTCCGTCGAAGTGAT
>JAFMBQ010000388.1 GCA_017858365.1 Algoriphagus sp.
CATTTCCTTCTCCAAAACCTTTTTCGAGCGACACGAAAACACTATCTCCTCGAGCTCCAACGGGAACTAATTCTCCAGCCGTAATGGTCTCCGAATCAATTAATGTATCCCGATAAGTCACCCGAAACTCCCGATTGTATAACCATCGTGAATAATTCTCCTCATCGGCGAGTTCCTCATTTTCCTTTTTATCAATCCCATTAATTTCATCGAGTAGCATCGTCACAATTGCTACCTCTTGCATAATCGGAAGATCTTGAGCTTTGATAGTCGCTTTCACATCTTCCAATTGAGCAGTTTGGATATCAAACATCAGCATATTAGGCTGATCCTCTTTATCGGCAAAGCGAGCCTCCTGAAGCAATTGATTTTGAAGAAAGTAGAGCGTTGATATCATCGCCGTCCCTAGTCCAATGGTAGCAATAAGCGAAACCGTCTGGTTATTTGGACGATACAAATTAGCCAAAGATTGTCTTAAGGTGTACGTAAAAGAAATCGGCAAAAACTTTCGAACAGCCCAAATGATCAATTGTGCAACGCCCCAAAGAATTCCAAAAGCAAATACCACAAAGCCGGTAAAGCCAAAGGCAAGCTTTACATCGGTGAGAAGGTAATAGCTAAATCCCCAGATAAAGGCCAGAATACCCCCGATTACAGCCCAACGCAAGGGATCATTAAGAATTGTAGAATCTGCAGTCTCCGGCCGAAGCGTGGCCATGGGAGATACATTCCGTACTTTGAGCAATGGTAAAAGTGCAAATAACACTGAGACAAAAAGACCTGTAATAATACCGAAACCAACTGATAACCATGAAATCCCAAAGGACACCTCCACAGGAAGAAAATCTGAAAATACCGCGGGTAATACGAATTGTAATAAAGTGCCGAGAAAGGAACCCAAAATTGCTCCTGCCAAGCCCATGATTACTATTTCGGTTAGATAAATCAATAGTACGCCTTTGGAAGAAACTCCCAGACATCGCAGCACTGCCACGGATGCCAGCTTTTCTTTTACAAATACGTTTACGGCACTCGCCACCCCTACGCATCCTAAGAGCAAGGCGATAAAGGCAACCAAACTCAAGAAATTTGAAAGATTGGCAAAGGAACGACCTGTAGATCGCTTTCGGTCTTCCACCGTATCGGCATCGATCCGCTCGATCTCCCAGTTGTCCTCAAATGGTTTGATCAGTGCCTCCACGTCAGTTTGGTCCGCAAAAAGAAAATAGCGGTTGTATTCCACTCGGGAGCCATACTGTACCAAGCCGGTTTCTTCCAGATAAGCCTGAGGAATGTACACGGCAGGTGCCACAGTAGCGGTGATCCCAGTTTGACCTGGTACTTTTTGCAGCTCACCCGCGATTACAAACTCTACTTCTCCTACCTTGATTACATCACCGACTTGCGCATTGAATTGCGCCATGAGGGTTTTTTCTACCAACGCTTTTTTACCTCCAGCCCGAAAATCAGCATCCCCAGAAGCTGGAATAGTCTCAAAAAACCCGTAAAAAGGGAACGCGCCTTCTAAAGCTCGTACTTGAGTCAATCGACTGGCACCTGTTTTTGGAAAGGCTACCATGGAAGCAAAATTGACTTCCGAAGCCATGTCGATAGCCAAACTATCCAAAGGTTGATCTCCGACTGGCTTACTGTTCTCCAAGACCAAATCTGCCCCAAGAAGCTCTTGCGCTTGGTTATCTATGTCAGCGGTGAGATTTTCACCAAAGGAACTGATCGCTACCAAAGCGGCTATTCCTACTACAATCGAGGAAACAAAAAGCATTAAACGGGAAATGTTTTTTCGGAAATCCCGAAAAGCCATCTTAATTATCCATCCAAAATCAGGCATGAGCGTCCTCCTGTATTTTACCACCTTTGATATGAATGATTCGCTGTGTTTTGGCAGCTAGCTCCAAGTCATGCGTGACTAAAACGAGGGTAGTCCCTTCTTCTTTGTTCAAATCAAAAATCAATTTCTCGATCATTTCGCCAGTCTCGGTATCCAAATTTCCGGTAGGCTCATCTGCAAAAAGTATTTTTGGCTCATTGGCAAAAGCTCTTGCGATCGAAACTCGCTGCTGCTCCCCGCCAGAAAGTTGTGTAGGGTAGTGCGTGGCTCGATCTCCCAAACCAACTTTATTTAATAATTCTTGTGCTTTTTGACGGGCATCTTTGCGCCTTTTAAGCTCCAGTGGCACCATCACATTTTCCAGCGCTGTGAGCGTCGGGAGTAGTTGGAAATTTTGAAAAATAAATCCCACATTTTGATTTCTTACCGCTGCCCGCTGATCCTCTGAGAGGGTTTCCAAGGCATTGCCGTTCAGATTCACCGAACCGGTAGAGCCAGAATCCAATCCCGCAGCAAGTCCCAGCAACGTGGTCTTTCCAGAGCCGGATGGGCCGACAATGGCCAAAGTTTCGCCAGCTTCAATATCGAAATTAACCTCGTCCAAAACGGTCAGTTTTCGACTACCACTCTGGTAGGTTTTACTCAGATTTTTTATAGAAAGTATAATCATTGTTTTTTATAAGTATTAACACACTTCAGTAGAAACGTGTAGAATAGACCTTTGTTAATTGATCGAAAATGAACACTTAGCATATAAATAACAGCAATTCAAAGGAATGTTAAACAGGAAATTAGAAGAGTGGCAGGAATATTTGTTTTTTGATTTGCAATTTGAGGACTCTTCAAGAACCATAAAAACAGGAGAGCCTGAACTTTTTCCCAATATTTGCATTCTTAATTACAAAGTACAACCATATGATTTCCTCTAAAAACCTGATCATTCTATTATTTATCAGTTCAATCAGCTTGATATCCTGCAATTCTGAAAAAAAGGAGTTGGCTAAGACTCCGGTCCAAGAGACTGATACGCTCACTGTTCAGTCTGATCAAAAAATCATTCTTTTCTTTGGAAACAGTCTTACAGCAGGCTATGGCATTGATCAGGAAGATGCTTTTGCTGGTTTGACGCAACTGAGAATTGACAGTCTTGGGCTAGACTATAAGGTAATCAATGGAGGGCTTTCCGGTGAGACTACGGCAGGCGGACTGAGTCGGTTGGATTGGTTTTTGGAAGATAAGCCTGATATTTTCGTTTTAGAATTAGGCGGAAATGATGGATTGAGAGGAATCGCTTTAAGCGAAACCAAAAGCAATCTTTTGGCGATGGTTGATAAAGTGAGAGCCAAATTCCCCGAGACAAAAATCATTTTAGCAGGCATGCAGATCCCTCCAAATATGGGACAGGAGTATTCGAACGAATTCAAAGAAATCTATCCAGCTGTCGCAAAAGAAAAAAATGTGACACTGATCCCTTTCCTTTTAGAAAATGTGGGTGGAATTCCTGAACTGAATCTTCCTGATGGAATTCACCCTACAGAGCAGGGCCACAAAATCGTTTTGGAAACCATTTGGCCATATATCGAGCAAGAATTCAATTAGTGAATTCACTCGCTTGGATCATGACATATCCCTTCATGGATTTAGTACCAACTCTCGGTGTTAAGAATTCGGTGGAATCGAACGTTTCTTTTTTCAGCCATCTTATTAGCGCCTTTGGCAAATGGATTCCTGCTGCATGGGAAAAAGGATAGCCACCACTAAATCGAGGATTAAACTCGATAATATACATTCTAGTTTTACTGATAATTACATCTATATCCATGACTAGGGGATGTCGGAAATATGCTGAAATCTTTTTCCCTAACTGCTCAAGTCCCTCATGACGTATTGTTTCTACCGCTTCAGTTTCTCCAGCTTTTCGCAATAACTTTTTGTGGACAACAGTAAGCTGGTAATTTCCATCTAGATCATTGATTACATCCAGCATATATTCCTCTCCTTCTATTTTGTCCATTATCAGGATTTCCTTACCGGGATCTTGCTTGCTTTCAAATTTCAAAAATGAATTTAAGACTTCCTCTTTTGCTTTTTTGAAGTAGAAATTTAATTCCTCCTCATTTTTGGCCAGATAGACCGAAAGAGAAGCCATTCCCCATCTAGGCTTTATGATCACTGGAAAATCGATTTCTCCAGAGTCTTTAGCATGAAGGAATGAATCAAAGTCGCAATAGTTACCAACTGTCTCAAACCCTTCCTGTTTTAGAAATAAACTAGTCTGAAATTTATCATTAGCTAATTTGGCCAAATTTAAATCAGCTACTAAAACGTAAATTCCAACTTCGGAAAATTGTTTTTTAGCTTGAGCCAAAACAGGCAGATCATTATCCAAAAGTGGGACAATCAATTCAATCTTTTTTTTCGAACAAAAGTTGAGTAAAAAAGGAATGTAGTCTTCTGAATTAATAGGAGGCGCCAGTCGAAATTCGTCAGCAACATACAGCGCAG
>JAFMBQ010000389.1 GCA_017858365.1 Algoriphagus sp.
AGGTTGGAAAGTTGGAATGGGGCTCTTTTACCAAAAAAGTCAATCGATCAAACAAGCGGATAGCGTAACGGTACTTCGGAAAAACTTCAGTATAGAACCTGACCTTCGGTATGGCTTTTCTAGTAATCGGCTTTACGGTCAGGTAGATTTCAAATGGTCTAATACCCTTCCCATGTCTGGGACCACGTTCGGCTTGAGAGGTGGTAGATATATTTACCAGTACAATGGAGAAGAACCGCTCAATGAGCAAGTGAACGCTCTTTATTCTCTCTTGCTAAGACAAAATTACATGAAGCTCTTTGAGCAGGATTTTGTTGGGGCTTATTGGGCTCATCGATTGAATCACGGATTTACTTATCGTGGCACTTTAACCTACGCTAATCGTAGGCAATTATTTAATGCAACAGATTATAGTTTTTATAATAAACCAGAACGGGAATACACTCCTAATCAACCAGAAAATGTAGAAACAACTGATAATTCTTTTGTGAATCATGAGAGTCTAAAATTGATAGCATCGCTCGAATGGCGACCTGGTATTCGCTATGGAATCCGGAACGGTAGAAAATACGCTTTAACTGATCGTTCTCCTTTGGTAGAATTTACCTACCGGAAGGCGTTTGGAAATGTTTTTGGAAGTGACGGAAATGCCTCAGATTTTGATCATGTTTCTATGAGTTTTAAACATGATTACAATTTCGGAGTAAGTGGAAAGCTCGACTTCAATATTACTGCTGGAACATTCTTAAATAATGACCAAGTCTTTTTCCAGGATTTCCAGCATTTTGGAGGCAACAGAACATTCTTTTCTAATTTCGGTCCAGCTTCCAATTACCGGTTTATGGATTATTATAAGTATAGCACGAACTCCAGCTATTTCTCGGGGATCGTTCATTACCAATTCAGAAAATTTCTTTTAACTCAACTTCCCATGCTGCGGTTCTCTGGTGTGCGGGAAAATGTTTTTTTCAACTATTTGAAAACTGAGAACTCTCCCCATTACTGGGAAGTAGGTTATTCCTTGGATAATCTCTTCAGAATTTTCAGGGTGGAGTTTGGAGCTGGCTTTGAAAATGGAAACTACTTAAGAGGGGGAGCTAGATTCGGAGTAGCGACTTTCATTCAGGTGAATTAAAAAAAAGTAAGCAGTTAACTATTTACCTCTTCTTTGCTGAAAGTCTTTAAGCCCCGAGAGGCACTATAGTTTAGCAAAGCAATAGTCGAGGTGGGCTAAGAGTCATTTCTTGGGCCTTCTTTTCAACTTAAATTTATTTCAACAATCAGCCATAAGAGAGTTTTTACTAGCAATCAGCCAAATATGAGTTAGCCCAGTAATGACGTAATATATAGGAATGGGTAGCGCATATTCGTTAATTTCAACGATACCACCTAAGTCCTGAAAGGGCGCAATATTGATTTTTTAGTACAGTTATTTGTCAAGACTATAGCAGGTTGATTTTTTCAAAAAAAATAGAGAGGATTTCTTGAAAAAAGGCGTCGTAAAATCCTTTAGATTACTTTAAAAGCATTTTTTTAAATATTTCAAATACTACTCAATTGAAAGAGGTTAGGATCTGGGATCTAGATGCCAATATTAGCTTTTGATTTTCATCTCAAAAAAAAATTCCCCCGCCATGGCGGAGGAATTTAAGGGCTCTTGATTGTTTAGTAATGGACAAAAATATTGTATATGTCACATTTTCAGGACTATCTCTGACCGTTAATTTAAATTTTCATAATATCAACTTCTTTCTTAACAAGTAAATCATCGATTTTCATAGCGTATTGATCTGTGAATTTTTGCACTTTCTCTTCAGCTCGCTTGACATCATCTTCTGAGGCTCCATCTTTTTGAAGTGCTTTCAATTCGGCGTTGGTATTTTTCCGGACTGTTCGCAAAGAAATTTTTCCTTCTTCACATTCATTCTTTGCTTGTTTTACCAGCGAAATTCTACGCTCTTCTGTCAAAGCAGGAATCGTCAAAATAATCAATTCCCCATTGTTTTGGGGTGCAAGTCCTAGATCTGAGTTAATAATTGCTTTCTCGATTTCAGAAATCATAGTACGCTCAAATGGTTTGATCGCCAGAGTTCTTGCATCTGGAGTATTGACAGATGATATTTGGTGTAGAGGTGTAGGTGCTCCATAGTATTGCACCATAATGCCGTCAAGCATGTTAGGCATGGCTTTACCTGCTCTGATTTTCAATAATTCGGAAGCTGTATGGTCTACCGCTTTTTGCATCAACTCCTGTGCTTCTTCCAGATATAGTTCGATTTCTTCCATGATTAAAACTTATGAAGTGATCAGTGTTCCAATTTTTTGGCCTTTTACTAATTCTACGAGATTACCATCTTTATTCATATCGAAAACGATGATTGGTAAATTGTTTTCTTGACAAAGAGTGAATGCAGTCATGTCCATTACGTTGAGGTTCTTTTCGTAAACCTCATGAAAAGTGATGGTGTCATATTTTGTAGCACTTGGGTCCTTCTCAGGATCAGCAGTATAAACACCGTCTACACGAGTGCCCTTCAATACTACTTCAGCCTCTACTTCGATTGCTCTAAGGCTGGCTGTGGAATCTGTAGTGAAATAAGGGTTTCCAATTCCAGCTCCAAAAATCACAATTCTTCCTTTTTCTAAATGGCGAATGGCTCTTCTACGAATAAATGGTTCACAGACGCTTTCAATTTTAATTCCTGACATTAGTCTGGTGTACATTCCACCTTGTTCTAGCGCACTCTGAAGTGCCATCGCATTGATCAAAGTGGCAAGCATTCCCATGTAATCTCCTTGGACTCGATCAATCCCAGATTTCTCAGCTTGAACTCCTCTGAAAATATTGCCGCCTCCGATCACGATTGCAATTTCAACACCCATATCCTTCACTTTTTTGATTTCCTGGGTGTATTGCTGAAGTATATTGGGATCAATGCCATAACTCTTTTCGCCCATTAATGCTTCTCCGCTGAGTTTGAGCAGTATTCGCTTGTATTTCATCTGTTTGTGTATTGATATAAGGTCTATAAAATTCAGATTTTCTTAAGTGCTTTCGAAGCATGCTATCCACTGAAAAATTGTCGAAGACAGGCTATTGAATAAAATAATCCCCCAAATATAATTTCTTCAAGCCATTATGCTAAGCAAAAAATCAAAATTGAATCAGCACTTGATTTTTTTCGACACTATCCTTTAGATTCACTTTCACCGATTTTACGATGCCGTCTCCAGGAGATTTGATACTATTTTCCATTTTCATAGCCTCTAGAATAAGTACAACATCTCCCTTTTTCACTTCATCTCCCGGTTTAACTTTTAGATCTAAAATTAAACCCGGCATCGGGGCCTTTATTTCTTTTAGGGTATTGGAAGCGGTAAGATTCATACCTAGTTTTTCAAGGAGCAAATCATGACGATCCTGAATGATCAGGGACGAAATTTTATTTCCAAATCGAATTTGAAGCGTTTTAGACTCTCTTTCGAAGGAAATTAATTCAGCTTCGAGTGATTTATTTTGATGCAAAAAATGAATCTTCGTGGGAGAGATCCATTGCAGATTCCAAGAGATTGGGCTACCGTTAACTCTGATAGAATCGTCTGATTTCTCGACCAGAAATTCCTTGCTTTGGGTTTTTACTGTAAACATTCCGTTTAATTTGAATTCGAATATACAATTTCCTTTCAAAGGTGATTGTTTTCTTAATATATGATGACAAGACTAATTTCTTCCCGCGGCTCAATTTCAGCAAATCGCTTTATTTCTTATTCGTTTCTAGTTTGTTTGATTTTGGTTTGGTCATGCAAGTCAGCGGAAGTGACTAAACAAGCCCAAAATTATCCTAGTGAGAAACTCGATACGATTAATCAAGAAAACTTGGATTCGATTGATAAAGATGCGCTTATACGATTAAATATCTCAAAGGAAAAGGCGATTGAATCCTATCGAAACTCTGAAAAGCGTGTCTTTGACATCCTTCATATGGACTTGGATTTGAGCTTTGATTATGAAGCTCAAACCGTGATTGGTCATGTGGATCTCCGAATTAAGCCATTTAAATACCCACAAAAAATCATGCTGATAGATGCGCAGGATTTCGAATTAGGCAAAATATTTTTCAGTCAAAAAGGAAAATTCAGTGATTTAGCTTACTCCTATGACGAGCAATTAATTCAAATATATCTTCCTAGAGAATTGGATGAGCGTGATACGTTTAATCTGGTTTTTGATTACAGGGCATTTCCAAACAGAAATCCGGGCGGAGGAAGTGAGGCAATTCAGGATACGAAAGGGCTTTATTTTATCGATCCGCTTGACACTATTTCGGGTAAACCAAGGATGATCT